>VHDH01000118.1 GCA_016871445.1 Verrucomicrobiota bacterium
GGTCGTATTCGCGGAGGAAGTTCAGGCACGCGGCGGCGTCGGAGTCGTATTGGTGCTTGGTGGGTTCCTTGGGCTTCGGCTCGATGTAGAACTGGCCCTTGAAGCCGATTTCCTTTTTGTAGGCCACCGCCATGTGGAGGAACTTGGCGAGATGCTCGAGCTCCCGCTTCATGTTGGTGTTCCAGAGAGAGCTGTAGCCCTCGCGGCCGCCCCAGAAGGTGTAGCCTTCGCCTCCGAGTTCGTGCGTGACCTCGAGCGCCTTCTTCACCTGTGCGGCGGCATAGGCGAAAGCATTGGCATCACAGCTTGTGGCCGCGCCGTGGGCGTAGCGGGGGTGAGCGAAGAGCTGGGCGGTGCCCCACAGCAGCTTGATGCCGGTCTTCTTCTGCTGGGCCTTGAGCAACTTGGTAATGGTGTCGAGGTAATGGTTCGACTGCTTGAGCGTCGCGCCGTGCGGGGCCACGTCGCGGTCGTGGAAGGCGTAGTAAGGCGCGCCGAGCTTTTCGCAAATCTCGAAGAACACCGGCACGCGAGCCTTGGCGAGGTCGATGCCGCTTAGACCTTTTTCCCACGGGCGGACTGCCGTGCCCCAGCCGAACATGTCCGCGCCTTGGCCACACATTGTGTGCCAATACACGACCGAGAAGCGCAGGTGGTCGCGCATGGTCTTGCCCTCGATGACCGCGTCGGCGTCGTAATGTTTAAAGGCAAGCGGGTTTTTAGATTGCGGGCCTTCGTATTGAATTTTGGCGATGTCGGGAAAAGCGGCAGGCATGATGGCGAGGGTTGATGTCTGGTTGTCAGTGGCAACGCGGATTTCGCTGTTGAAGTCCGGCGTTAAGCCGGGATTGCTAAGGGAATCGCTCAAGCCGCGCAAGTCCGATTCCCGCTTGGGTTTGGGAAAAGCTGGGCAGATCGTAACCCCCCTGTGTGGCGAAGTGGAAGGGTTGCGCACTCGCCGCAAGGTGGAACTGCCGCGCCTTCTACGGAGGAGGCGCAGCAAGGTCTGCCTGAGGTTTTGCTCCGAAAGCCAACGCCGCTGTCGCGGCGATGAGCGCGGCCCCCAGCCAAAGGCGGGAGCGAGCGGCAACTGACGGAACGGACGATCTAAGTCGCGTCGCTGAAGAGGCAGCGAGTCTCCCGGCGCGCGCTCACGGAGCTGCCGGCAGGTTAAATTCGTAGCTTGTGCCCAGCTTATCGCTTGGTTGATCAAGCAACGGTGAATAGTCCGCCACGGAAACGCGCTTGCCGTCGGGATGAAATTGCAGCAGTCGGAGGAATCCTTGTCCGCCCTCCTTGCCACTTTGGTAATCCACAACCATTTGATGCACGACATTGCCTTGTTTGCCGGAGCTGTCGAGCTTGCCCGTGTAGCAAACGTGCCCGCTCACCACGAGGGCGAAGTTCGCGTGCTGCGAGACCAGCTTCTTCCAAATGTCTTCGCCGTCGTTGAAGCCGCCCTCGGCCTTTGCCAGCCCGTAACGGTCGAGGCCCATGTTTACTTCTAAGTTCTTCACCTTGATGAAAGCATTGCGGTTGAAGCGGTTGTTATCAGGTCGCAAATACGCATGCGTCACGAGGATGACCGAGCGGTCCGCGTGCTTCGTCGCGACTGCGTTAGCCCAGCGCAGCAATTCGTCGCGCGGGCCGAACTCCAGGCAGAGGATGAGCCATTTGCGCCCGCCGGCCTCGAAGAGATGGTAACTGTTGTCCGTGCGCTCCGGCTCCTTGTCGTAAATGCCGCCAAAGGTCGGCCACTTCTTGAAGGCTTCCAGCGGAAAGTATTTGGCGAACGGCGTCTCGCGCGAAGTCGCCTTGCCCTCAGGGCCAAAGTCGTGGTTGCCGGTGGTGATGGCACAGGGGATGCCGGCGGCGTCCAGTAAGGCGTGCGCGCGGGCGGCGACTTGCCATTGCGTGTTGGTATTGTGCTGCGTGATGTCGCCGACGTGCAGGACATAGCGGAGGTTGTAGCGCTTGGCATTGTCGGCAAGCCACCGGGTCTGTGCTGGGTACGTGTCGGGATATTTCCACGCGTAAATTTGCGTATCTGGCAGCACAGCCAGCGTGAAGCCGCCCGAAATTGGTGCTGGCGCTGCCGCCATCGCGACGCAGCCGAGCACGAACAGCACGACGGGAACCAACAAAGCACCGACAAATGTGCGTAACCGCAGAGATAACATGATGGCCAAGAGTCGTGACGTTGTCTCGGGGCGTCAAGCGAGGCGTTTCCCGTGCGTGGTCGCTTGCAACCTCCCTGCGTGTGCCATCGTCCAGTGTGCTGCCATGCTCTTCAAAACCTCCGCCCACTGGCTCGCGCTCCTCATCTGTCTCGCCGCCCACGCCGTCGCCAAACCCAATCTTATCCTCATCATGGCCGACGACCTCGGCTACGAAACCATCGGCGCGAACGGCGGCACGAGCTACAAGACGCCAGCGCTCGACAAACTGGCGGCCACGGGCGCGCGCTTCACTCATTGCTACGTGCAGCCGCTCTGCACGCCCACGCGCGTCCAGCTCATGACCGGGCAATACAACGTCCGGAACTACATCGACTTCGGGAATATGGACCCGAAACTGACTACCTTCGGCAACCTGCTCAAGACCGCCGGTTACGCAACCTGCATCACGGGCAAGTGGCAGCTTGGCCGCGACCCAGGGCTGCCGAAGAAGTTCGGCTTCGACGAGCATTGTCTCTGGCAACACACGCGCCGCCCACCGCGTTACGCGAACACCGGGCTCGAAATCAACGGCGTCGAAAAGGACTACTCCAACGGCGAATACGGCCCTGACATCGTCAACGACTACGCGCTCGATTTCGTCACGCGGCACCGGGACAAGCCGTTCTTCCTCTACTACCCGATGATGCTCACGCACGACCCCTACCAGCCCACGCCCGATAGCAAGAATTGGGATCCGAAAGCGATCGGCGAACAGGTGAATCGCGACCCGAAACACTTCGGCGACATGGTGCAATACATGGACAAACTCATCGGCAAACTCGTCGCCCGGCTGGATGAACTAAAACTGCGTGAGAACACGCTGCTCATCTTCATCGGCGACAATGGCACTGGGCGGGGTACCCGCTCGATGATGGGCGACAAGGTCGTCATCGGTGGCAAAGGCACGACCACGGCCGCTGGCATGCACGTTCCGCTCATCGCCAGTTGGCCAGGCCAGCTCGCCGCCGGCAAAGTCCACGCCGACCTCGTGGACAGCACGGACTTCCTGCCGACGCTGCTGGACGCCGCCGGGGCGAAAGCGCCGGGCACGCTCACGATTGACGGCCGGAGCTTTCTCCCGCAAATGCGCGGCGAGAAGGGCCAGCCGCGCGAGTGGATTTACTCGTGGTATTACCCGCGTCAGGGCGCCGAGGCGAAAGTGCGCGAACTTGCCTTCAACCAGCGCTTCAAACTCTACCGCGATGGCAAATTCTTCGACCTCGGCAAGGAGGGTGACGAGAAGCAGTCGCTCGCCCTCGCCTCGCTCACTGGCGAGGCCGCCGCTGCCGCCAAGCTGCTGCAAGGCGCGCTCGACCAGTTCAAGGACGCGCGTCCCGCCGGCCTCGATCAACCGGGTGCGAAAGCCGACAAGGAGAAAAAGAAGAAGGCAAAGTAGGCCGCGCCGCCGGTTACCGCACAACCTCGAAGGCGTAACCCTTCAAGTACTCCGTCTCCGGGATGCACGGGATGCATGGGTGGTCGGGCGACTGTGTGAAGGTTGTCACGCGGCGCAGCACCCGCCGGGTGTCGAACGCGGCGGACAGGATCACGTTCTGGAACGTAACGCTGTCCACATGGTGCGAGCAGCAGAAGGTGGCGAGCAGACCGCCGGGTTTGAGCAGCTTGAGCGCACGAAGGTGGATTTCCTTGTAGCCGCGCAAGGCGTCCGGCACGGAGGCGCGGTTGCGCGTGAAGGACGGCGGGTCCAGCACGATGGCGTCGAACTTCGGGATGACCTTCTCGTGCGGGCCGACCGCGGTTTGAGCCTTGAGCCAGTCAAAAACGTTCGCGGCTTCGAAGGTGCATTTGTCCGCAAGTTGGTTGGTCGCGGCGTTCCGCGTCGCGGCAGTGATGGCGTCCGCGCTCTGGTCCAGGCCGTGGACGCGCGCGGCCCCGGCGCGAGCGGCGTGCAGCGCAAAGCCGCCCAGGAAGCTGAAGCAGTCGAGGACATGCGCGCCGGGGGTGAGCGCGATAAGCTCGGCAGTGCGTTGGTAGTTCGCTTGCTGGTCGAGATAGAGGCCCGTCTTGTGGCCGGCGCGGAGGTCGGTCTCGAACTTGAGGCCGTTGAGGTTCACTGTCACGGGGCCGTCGAGCTCACCTTCGAGCAAGCCGTTGGCCTCCGGCAAACCCTCAAACTTGCGCGCGGCCATCTCGTTGCGCTCCACGATGGCGCGCGGGTTGAATAGGGTCTTGAGCGCGCCAAGGATCATCGGCTTGCGTAAGTCCATGCTCAGCGCGGAGGTCTGGACCACGAGCACATCGTCGTATTTGTCCACGATCAGGCCGCTCAGGAAGTCACCCTCGGCATTCACCACGCGGAAGGAGGTCGCGCCCGGCAGATGCCGCTGCCTCACCGCCAGCGCCGTGCGGATGCGCGTCGCGAAGAACGCTTGGTCCACCGTGACATGCTCGGGCGTGAGCAAGCGCACGGTTATCTTTGACTTGGAGTTATAGAGCCCGATGCCCAGCCAGTGCTTGCGGTGGTCACGCACTTCGACCACATCCCCGTCCGCCACGCCGGGCGCGACAAACATGATGGCTCCGGCGTAAATCCACGGATGCCCCGCGACAATGCGGTCTGCCTCGCGAGGCTTCAGGATGACGGTCGGCAGGGCGGCGGGGGTGTTCATGTTGGTAAACAGTTGGGGCAGGAGGAAAGCAGGATTAGGATCGCGATCTGAAGCAGCAATCGGCGCAAACTCTCGCCATCAGCTCAGATCCTGACCCACTACCTCGCGCGGGGGCGGATGAACGCAGACCCACCGCGCTTGGAAAAGCCTTTTCTCGCGCCCGGGCCCGGCTATCGTCAAACCATGCTACGCCGAACCGGATTGCTCATCGTGTTGGCCGCCTCCGCTCTGCTCGCGCATGCCGCCGGCGGCAAAGTGCTTAAAGTATTGCCCCACTTCCTTGACCTGCAGGGCCGGCACGCGCTCTCGCCGAGCCTCTTCGAACGCGACGCTTACCAAGCCCACCTGCGCAAGCATCCGGCGGAGGTTTCAGCGTTGCGCTTCGATGTGGAATTGTCCGTGCGCGGCGCGGCTGCCGGTTTGAAGCTCCGCGTCGAGGCGCGTGGTGGCAAGGCCGCCGCTCAACCCAAGGTGATTGAAGCCCCGGTCAAACCCGACCGCTTCGGCTCGACTTGGGCAAGCGTTACCATCGACAAAGCTGCCTACGAACAGCTTGGCGGCGTCGTGGCTTGGCGCGTGACCTTGTGGGACGGTGATCAGCAATTGTCCGAGCAGAAGTCCTTTCTCTGGTGAACTGCCGGGGCTTCCGCCAGTTCCCTCCCGCACATGAGCGAGCTCCGCAATCCTATCATCGTTGCGCTTGATGTGCCGCATCCGGATGCCGCGCTGGAACTGGCGCGCCGGCTTGCGCCCGTGGTCGGCGCATTCAAGATCGGCAAGGAGCTGTTCGTCTCGGCCGGGCCGGACATCGTGCGCCGCATCCGCGAAGCAGGCGGCTCCGTGTTCCTCGACCTCAAATTTCACGACATTCCCCACACCGTGGCCAAGGCCGTGGAGGCTGCCGTGCGGCTGGACGTGCAGCTCCTCACCGTCCACACCAGCGGGGGCCTCACCATGATGCAGGCCGCGCAGCGCGCTGCTGAAGAATCCGCGTCCCGCGCGGGCAAGCCCAAGCCGCTCGTCCTCGGCGTCACCGTGCTCACCAGCCTCAACACGAACGACCTCGCCGAAGTCGGCGTGCCGCAGGACGTGGCCGCGCAGGTGGAACGGCTGGCTGGCTTAGCCACGCGAGCGGGTTTAGGCGGCCTCGTTTGTTCACCCTTGGAAATCCCTCGCCTTCGTCAGTTCCTGCCAGCGGCGATGCAACTCGTCACCCCTGGTATCCGTCCTGCCGACAGCCCGGCGGACGACCAGAAACGCACGCTCACTCCCGCCGAAGCGCTCGCTGCTGGCGCAAACTGGCTGGTCATCGGCCGACCCATCTACGCCGCGCCCAACCCGCGCGCGGCGGCGGAGAAGATTCTGGCTTCACTTCGACTCTGATCCGTCAGTTGCAAGCGGGACGACTTCACTTGAACTCAGCGGCCATCAAGTCAGTTTGTCGGCCGCTCGCCCTCGCCGCGCTTTTTTGCCTCCTCTTTGCCCCGGCGTTGACTGTCTGCGCCGCCGTGCACCCGGACCTCGTGGTCTTCCTCACGGACGACCAGGGACAACTCGACTCCACGCCTTATGGCGGGCAGGGCATCCGCACGCCGAACATGCAGCGGCTCGCGGACGCGGGGATGACGTTCACGCGCGCTTACGTGGCGTCGCCGAGCTGCGCACCGAGCCGCGCGGCCCTGCTCACCGGGTTGATGCCCGCGCGCAACGGCGCGGAGGCGAACCACTCGAAGCCGCGCGCGGAGTTGAAGAAATGGCCCGCGCACTTTCAGGAACTCGGCTACGAGGTCGTCGCGTTCGGCAAGGTCTCGCACTACAAGCACACGGCGGATTACGGTTTCGACCACTTCTCCGACGACGGCTTCCATCAGCACCAGAGCATCACCAACGCCGTCGCGTGGCTGAAGGCGCGCAAGCGCGAGGGCGCGAAGCCGCTCTGCCTCATGATTGGCAGCAACTGGCCGCACGTCCCGTGGCCCGAGGAAACCTCCACTTACGACCCCGCGAAACTCCCGCTGCCCGCCGGCAGCATTGACACACCGGCCACCCGCGCCTGGCGCGCGAAATACGCCGCCGCCGTCACGCGCGCCGACGCCGACCTCGGCCTCGTGATGGCTGCCGTGCGCGAGTGTCTCCCGAAAGAAACCATCACGCTCTTCACCGCCGACCACGGCGCGCAATGGCCGTTTGGCAAATGGAACCTCTACGAGTCCGGCGTCGCCGTGCCACTCATCGTGTCGTGGCCCGGCGTGGTGAAGCCCGGCGCGCGCACCGCTGCGATGGTGCAATGGATTGATTTTCTCCCCACGCTGCTCGAAGCCGCGGGAGGCAAGGCGCCGGCGGACATTGACGGACGCTCCTTCCTCCCCGTGCTGCGCGGGCAAAGCGCCGTCCATCGTGAACGCATCTTCACCACGCACGCCAACGACAACCGTTTCAACGTCTATCCCGCGCGCGCCGTGCGCGATGACCGCTGGAAATACATCCGCAACCTCCATCCCGAGTTCGCCTTCACCACGCACATTGACCTCGTGGCCGGGCGGCTCGGACAGCGCGCGTTTTTCTCGACGTGGGAAGCCGCCGCGCAGGCCGACCCGCAGGCCGCCGCGATTTTGAAACGCTACCACGCCCGCGCCGCCGAGGAACTTTACGACCTCACCGCCGACCCCGCCGAGCAGCGCAACCTGGCCGCCGACCCGCAGCACGCCGCGAAACTCGCCGCCCTCCGCGCCGCCCTCGATGCGTGGATAAAATCGCAGGGTGACACGCAGAAAGTTTTTGCCGAGCCACGCCTCTTGAGCGACCCGAGCAGCTACGGCCCAAAGGCCGAAATCGGGGACCAGCAAAAGCAGGCACCCAAAAAGAAATCTGTCAAATGAAGCAATCACCAAACCTCATCACCCTCCTCTGCTCGTTGTGCGTTTCCGCACTGAGTTCCGCCGCCGCAACCAAGCCCAACGTCCTGCTCATCTGCGTGGACGACCTCAAGCCCGTGCTCGGCTGCTACGGCGACAAGCTCGTGAAGTCGCCGAACATCGACCGCCTCGCGTCGCGCGCGGTGCAGTTCGACCGCGCCTTTTGCAATCAGGCTGTTTGCGCGCCGTCCCGGAACGCGCTGCTCACGGGACTGCGTCCGCAAACGCTCGGCATTTACGACCTCGGCACGAACTTCCGCCGCTCGCGGCCCGATGCGATGACGTTGCCGCAGCTTTTCCGGCAGAACGGCTGGCGCACCGAAGGCATGGGGAAGATTTTTCACGTCGGCCACGGCAACACCAACGACTCCGCGTCGTGGAGCACGCCGCACTGGAATGCAAATGTCGTCGCCTACGCCCTGCCCGCGAGCAAGGCCAAGGCCGGCCTCACGCGCGAGGAGGCGCTCTTCTCCAACAAGTCCGCCAAGGGCCTGCCGCGCGGCGCGGCTTACGAATCAGCCGACGTGCCGGACAACACGTATCCCGACGGTGCGCTCGCGGAGCACGCCATCGGGCGGTTGCGCGCGGCGAAGGCGAAGCCGGACGAGCCGTTCTTCCTCGCCGTTGGTTTCGTGAAGCCGCACCTGCCATTCGTCGCGCCGAAGAAGTATTGGGACCTCTACGACCGCGCGCGCTTCAAGCTGCCCGAAGTCCGCACGCCGCCCGAAGGCGCGCCCAGCTACGCCCCGCAGTTCGGCGGCGAGCTCCGTCAATACAGCGATGTTCCCGACACCGGCCCGCTCACCGACGAGCTCCAGCTCGCGCTCATCCATGGTTACTACGCCGCGACGAGCTACATGGACGCGCAACTCGGTCGTGTGCTTGCGGAGCTGGACAAGCTGGGTCTGGCGGAAAACACGATCATCGTCCTGTGGGGCGACCACGGCTGGCATCTCGGCGACCACGGGATCTGGTGCAAGCATACGAACTACGAGCAAGCCACGCGCATCCCGCTGCTCGTCGCCGCGCCTGGCATGAAGTCCGGCGTGAGAAGCGGATCGCTCGTCGAGACCGTCGACCTCTACCCCACGCTCTGCGAACTGGCCGGGTTAACCGCGCCAGCGGGACTCGACGGCCGCAGCTTCGCCGCCACGCTTCGCGATCCCGCCGCGCCAACGAAAGACCACGTCATCCACGTCTATCCGCGCAACGCGCCTGGAAAGGGGCAAGTCATCGGCCGCGCCATCCGCACCGAGCGCCACCGCCTCGTCGAGTGGAAGAAACCCGGCGCGCCCGCGGACACGGCGGAGTTCGAGCTTTACGACTATGAAGCCGACCCGTTGGAGCGGAAGAACCTCGCCGCGTCGCAGCCCGCCGTCGTCGCCCAACTCCGCACCATCCTTGCGCGTCATCCCGAGGCCGTCGCGCCCGGCGGCTCACCGCAGCGCTAAGCGCGGCTCGACATTCCGAGGGCGAGTTACTTCGTTACTTTGACCGCAATCCCACCGTGTTAACTGCGATGACACGGTAGGTATGCTGCTTGCCCGGCTCGGCGGTCTTGTCCGTGAAGGCCATCGGCACGAGTGGCAGGGACGGCGTGTCGCTGTATTGCAGGCCTTGGAAGATGGGGCGGCCGAAGG
>VHDH01000119.1 GCA_016871445.1 Verrucomicrobiota bacterium
TCTTGCGAGTCCGACTATTCAGGAAGAACGATATCGCCTTTGCTGACTCGTTGCGCGCGTTGGCGGGATGGAACCAAAGGCCGCAAGACTGGCTGCGATTTCTTGATCACCAGCCCGGTGGATGCTTTATCGCCGAATGGGGCGGGCATCCTGTCGGCACGGCTACGACGACGATTTACGAAGACAAAGTTGCATGGATTGGCATGGTGCTCGTGCATCCCGAAGCGCGCCGGCGGGGGATTGGACGCGCACTGCTGGAGCACTGTATCGCGTTTCTCCAGCCGCGCGTCACCTGCATCAAACTCGACGCCACGCCGCTCGGCAGAACGCTCTACGAAAAGTTAGGTTTCAAGGATGAGTGGACGCTCCAGCGTTGGGAGTCAAGGCGGGCGAAAATCCCTGCGAAACCGAGAGGTGGCCGCGTTCGCCAGTGGAAAAGTGAAGACACCAGGGCCATGCAAGCTCTGGACCAGGCCGCATTTGGAGTCAATCGCTGGCGAATGGTTCGCCGCATGGCGAGGCAGCCGGCCCGCTCACTTGTGGGGCAGTCGCCAATGCGCGGCATCAACGCGTTTGGCGTTCTCCGCGAAGGCGCACGGGCGCATTATCTGGGTCCGGTCGTAGGCGAGTCCATCGCCGCGGCCGAGCCGCTGCTCAGGACGTTTGTAGGCACTTTGCCTTGGCAGCAAATGTTCTGGGATATCCCCGACGCAAACACCGACGCTGTAGAACTTGCTCGCTGCCTGGGCTTCGCCTCGCAGCGTCCACTCATCCGCATGGCCCTAGGGGAAAACAAATGGCCCGGCAAACCGCAGCACATTTACGCGCTCGCGGGGCCTGAAATTGGATGAACCTAAAAACCATGGCGCACGAGGTAGAGGTCTACGGGTATTGGTGTTTGGGTGGTTTTTTCCAGCCGCATGAACTCGCATTTTGACGTTTTGCTCCTCGGCACTGGGCACAACGCGCTGGTGCTGCAAGCCTACCTCGCGCGCTGTGGTCTGCGGACGCTGGCACTCGACCGCGCTGCAGAGCCGGGTGGCGGTTTGTGCACGATGCTCAACCCTCGCTTGCCGGGCTTCACGCATCATCCCCACTCGTTCTTCCATCGCGCTATTACACGGATGCCTTGGTTTAGGGATCTTGAACTCGCTCGTCATGGGGTGCGTTACCTAGAGCCGGAGTTGAACGTGGCCATGCTGCTCCGCGATGGCCAAGCGCTCGAATGGTGGACGGACTTCGATCGCACGGCCGCGTCCTTCGCCGAGTTCTCGCGCAAGGATGCCGACAGCTTGCGCCGCTGGACGGAGGAATTTCGCCCCATCGTCGAGCACATCCTCCTGCCTGAGGCGCAGTCGCCGCCGCTCGAGCCGACGCGACGTAAGCAAATCCTTTCGCAGAGCAAATTGGGCCGCCGTCTACTGGAAGTCTCCGCGCACTCACCGCTGGAATTCGTCACGCAGAATTTTGAGCACGATGCCATTCGCGCCGGCTTGCTGTTTTTTAACGGCTTGCGCGAGGTTGACCTCCGCCAGCCCGGGTTTGGTCACGCGATTCCCGCTCTGCTCGCTTCGCCCACAAAGGCCCAGATGTGTGTGGGCGGCTCTGGCAATTTGGCCCGCGGTCTTGTTGCAGACATCACCGAGCACGGTGGCGCGATCCGCTGCGGCGTGGAGTTGAAGCAAATCCTTGTGCGCAACAGTCGCGCCGCCGGCGTCGAACTCAGGACCGGCGAACAACTCACCGCCGACTGCATTGCGTCTGGGCTCAATCCGCAGCAAACCTTCCTCGACCTGCTCCCACAAGCTGCGGTCCCGGCTGAAGTCCGCGCCGGAGCCGCACGTTTCCAATACAATTTGCTCGCTCCGTTGTTCGCGCTGAACGTTGCACTGTGTGAACCACCGCGTTGGGCGGCTGCCGCGCGGCGACCCGAACTGGAGCGCGCGTTTATGTTCATCCTTGGGTTGGAGCGCTGCGGGCAGTTCCACGATATCGTCGCGGCGCACGAGCGCGGCGAGATTCCGCCGACGGTGGCCTGGGGCGCGTGCCCAACACTTTTCGATCCATCGCAAGCGCCGCCCGGTCGGCACACGGCGTTCCTCTGGGAAAAGCTTCCTTACGCGTTGCGGGGCGATGCGCGTAACTGGGATGCTGCCCAAGCCGCGCATGGTCGTGACCTTTTGGCGACATGGACGGAATTTGCGCCGAACCTGGCTGGCAGTGTGCTCGACGCATTCACCCATTCGCCGCTCGATACCGAGCGCGCCTTGCAAAACATGACGGCGGGAGATTTGCTCATCGGCTCCTTTGCAAAGGGGCAAGTGGGTTGGAACCGCCCATTCCCTGGTGCGGGTCAGTACCGAACCCCAATCCCCGGCCTCTACCTCTGCGGCGGCTCAACGCATCCTGGTGGCAACGTCACTGGCCTCTGCGGCTACAACGCTGCCCGCGTGCTCGCCACAGACGCTGGGAAGCAGGTTTGGTGGAATCCGCCGGATGCGGAGGCGGCTTTAGTCAGTCTGGGCGCGTGACCGGAACTTACAGTCCCTTGCCGATGACGTATTTCACTAAGTCGCCGACGCGGTTGCTGTAGCCCCACTCGTTGTCATACCAGCTTACCAGCTTGAAGAAACGGCTGTTGAGTTCCACGCCCGAGGTCGAGTCATAGATGGAACTATGCTTGTCGTGGATGAAGTCAGTCGAAACCACCTCGTCGGCGGTGTAGTCGAGAATCCCCTTGAGATAGGTCTGGCTGGCCTTTTGCATCAAGGCGTTGATTTCCTTTAGCGAGGTCTCTTTCACCGAGCGGAAGGTAAGGTCCACGACGGAGACGGTTGGGACTGGGACACGGAATGCTACGCCGGTCAGTTTACCCTTCACCTCAGGGCAGACGAGCGCAGTGGCTTTGGCTGCGCCGGTAGTGCTGGGAATCACGTTTTGCGCTGCCGTACGGCCGCCCTTCCAGTCCTTCTTGGAGGAGCCATCCACCGTCTTTTGGGTGGCGGTGTAGGCGTGGACGGTGGTCATCAGCCCTTCCGCGATGCCGATGCCTTCCTTAAGGAGAACGTGGATGACGGGTGCTAAGCAGTTCGTCGTGCAACTTGCGTTGGAGATGATGTTGTGCGCTTTGGCGTCATACTTCTCATGGTTGACGCCCATCACGACGGTGAGGTCCTCGCCCTTGGCAGGGGCGGAGATAATGACTTTTTTTGCACCGGCGGTGAGGTGGCCCTTGGCCTTCTCTGCTTCGGTGAACAGGCCGGTGGATTCGATCACGATATCCACACCCAGTGCTTTCCAAGGCAATTCGGCAGGGGACTTCGCAGAAACGACACGGATTTCCGCGCCGTTTACAATCAGGATGTCGTCCTCAACCTTGTCTGCGGCGGATTTCTTGGATTCGACCGTGCCGTTGAAGCGACCCTGGGTGGAATCGTATTTGAGCAGGTAAGCAAGATTGTCCGCTGGGACGATGTCGCCAACTGCGACAACTACAACTTCTTTGCCGACCAATCCCTGTTCAACCATTGCGCGGAACACCAAGCGACCGATGCGACCGAATCCATTGATTGCAACTTTCACTGCCATAGTTCGTATTCGTTAAAGTTCGCGTCCAAGTTCAGTTTCAAAACTGACCGGGCGCGGATGTTAGAGACGGTGAAATGACCGTCAATGTCCAATTCCCGGCGGCGATTTTTTTGGGGCTACTGCAAGTGGGTTAATTTGCGTTTTAAGCAATCGATATTCTTCCGTCGGGCTTGCGCTTTGTATGACCCTGCCTACACTCCGCCCTCTGTTTAAAAAACACCTATGCTGACCTCCCACGAATTGTTCGGGTTCATGCCGGCTGAGCTGGCGGCGGACATCTTAGAACACGCCTACATTCAAGACCGCGAGCTTTACCGTGCCACTGTCACCTCCGTTGCCAACGCCCGCAAGGTGCGCACCGTCTTTCTGGATAAGCAACCCCGCCCTGCGCGTCACGCTGGCATGGTTGCCTATTTAAGCCGGCCCGGTCTCGAACTCGCTGCTGGGACGATCCTGCGTGGCTGGTTGCTTAAAGCGCACAAGTCCCTGCTGGCCGAATTCCTAAGCGGCTTGGACATCGCGCATAAAGACGGCGTGGTGGACGACCTGCCCAGCGCTGTGGACGACGCGAAGCTCAAGGTTACGCTCGATGCGCTGCTCGCCAAACATCCGGCTGACGTGGTGAAGGTTTATCTGCACTCGTTCAACCACATGAATGACGCGCAGTGGAAGAACCTCGAGGCGCTGCTCAAGAACGACGAGCGTCTCCAATTTTGAGCTCCTCCGGCGAAAACCGCCCCGCCAAAGTTCGCAAATCGTCAGGATCCTCATTGCTACCTTGTTTGGACTCCTCCATTGCGGAGCGGGCGAGGTTGTGGCATATAAAGGTCATGAGTCCCAGTCCTTAACTCATGTTGAGAGCCCGCATAGACAAACCTTCAACCCAACCCGTGCCATGCCCACTAAGATCAAAGACCGCGCCTCCCAGCCAGCCAAGCGTCGCGTTGCCTTCCTCCTCTCCGCGCCCGACGCTTGCAGCGTCAAGCTGGCCGGTGACTTCACCGGCTGGGAAGAATCTGCTCGCGAGATGACCCGTCAGGACAACGGCTCCTGGAAGGTCATTGTGACCATTTCGCCCGGCCTGCACGAATACCGTTTCATTGTGGATGGCCAATGGGCTGACGATCCACGCTGCGACGCCCGCAAGCCAAACCCCTTCGGCGGGGAGAACTGCCTGCGTTTAGTGGAGTGAAGCCAATTCGCACTCAAGGTCTGACCGATGTGACCGTAAATACTACCAATTCTGACTGATGGAAACCTTACTGGCTTTTCTCGTGGGCATCGGCCTGAGCGCCGCATGCGGCTTTCGCGTCTTTGTGCCAATGCTCGTAGTGAGCGCAGCGGCTTGGGGCGGCTGGCTACCGTTAGCGCCGGGCTACGCCTGGCTAGGCACTTTACCGGCACTGGTTGCCTTTTCCGTTGCGACGGCGGTGGAAGTCGCTGGTTACTACGTCCCATGGGTGGACAACGCGCTAGACACCATCGCTGGTCCAGCAGCGCTGGTTGCGGGGACAGTGTTGATGGCCTCGGTCATCGGCGACATGAACCCGTTTCTCAAGTGGACGTTAGCCATCATCGCCGGCGGCGGTACGGCGGCGACCGTGCAGGGCATGACCACGATAGTCCGTGCCGGTACTAGCACTCTGTCTTTCGGCTCTCTCAATCCGGTGCTCTCGACCGTTGAACTGCTTGGGTCCACAGGGTTGGCTATTCTCGCCATCACCTTACCCGTGGTTGCCTTGTTTGTAGTTACCGCTCTGGGTTTCTTGGCTGTAAAGCTCGTGCGCCGCTTCCGTGCGGCCAAGCGCACATAGGCAATCAGATAAAGCCACCACTCTTTACCGGGGGCATAGTTGAGGTAGGACAAGTTGAAATCGGTTTTGAAGAGGAACTTAAATTGGGTCTGACTACAAGGCGTCCCATCCTCAGCTTCACGGCTCTAGGCGAACGAACAGACACTTGAGATACTGTGCCTCGGGAAAGCTGGCCGGGTGGTCAGGTGCGTGGGAGGTACGGACAATCTCTTGATAGGGTCGGCGCGAATCGTGAATCGTGTTCATTACTGCGGTGAAGAATTCTCCCTGCGAAACGTGCGCGGAGCAGGAGGCGGCGACGAGGATTCCGCCGCGTCGCAGGCGCGGGAGGCCGAGGGCGGTGAGCTTGCGATACGCTTGAATCGCCCCGGCCCGCTCGGTCTCGCGTTTGGCCAGCGAGGGCGGGTCGAGGATGATGAGGTCAAAGTCGGCGCGTGAACTCGCTGCGAGCCAGTCGAAAGTGTCGGCTTGCGCGCACTCGTGGCGGCAAGCGGCGATGCACGGGTCGGCGGAGTTCAAGGCGAAGTTGCGACGGGCGGAATCGAGCGCGTGCGGGCTGATGTCGAGGTCGGTAGTGCTGCGCGCGCCGCCGCGCGCGGCGTAGAGCGAGAAGCCGCCGGAGAAGCTGAAGGCGTTTAACACGTCGCGTCCGCTGGCGAGCGTCTCGACGCGGCGGCGGTTCTCGCGCTGGTCTAGGAAGAACCCGGTCTTTTGCCCGCGAATCACCTCCGCCTCAAATTGGATGCCGGTTTCGAGGAAGACGACAGGGCCGTCGGGCGCAGAGCCGAGGAGCATTTCGCCGTCGCGCAGATTGAACTGCTTTTCAGCGAGTGGTTGGATGTTCCGGCTGAGGCGCAGGACAAGGCTAATGGACGGCTTCTCTCCGGTGGCGCCTTGTGAGCGCCCGTCGGTAGCCGCGCGGCGGTCACAGGCCGCCGCTACAGAAGGCAGCGTGTCGCGCAACCAGCCGACGACTTCGCGCACGCGCGGAAGCCAAACGGCACTGTAGAGCTTGAGCACGAAGGTCTTGTCGTAACGATCCAGCACGAAACCAGGCCACCCATCGCTTTCGCCACTGATGCAACGGTAGCCCGTGGTCTGCGCATCGAAGAGCCCATCGCGGCACGCGAGCGCAGTTCGCAGGCGCGCGCGCCACCAAGCATCGTCGGTTGTCACAGGCTTACCATGGTGCAGCACGCGCACGCGGATGGGCGAGAGCGGGTCGTAGAGGCCGAGCGCGAGGAACTTGTCACGACGGTCGTAGATGACGGCGAGTTCGCCCGGCTGGCCGGCGCGGTTTTGCTCGCGGATGCTGGCGTCGTAGAGCCACGGGTGACCGCCGCGAATCAGGGACTCGGCGGTGGCGGTCACGCGCAAGCGTAGGCGCGGCGGTTGTGTCGGGGCATCAGCCACGCGGCGAAGGCTACGGAGGGCGGCGCTGGAAGTCCATGCGCGCAGTCTTAATTCTACTCCTCATCTTAATCCTGCTCATCGAGGAGACGGGGAGGAGCAGGATTGGGATTAAGATTGGGAGTAGGAGGGAAGGCGGAACGGCAGAGTTGCGCCGCGTCGCGGCTGGTTGTTACATCCTCTCTCATCGTCCAAGCATCGCTCATGCGTTCTGGCCTGACATTGGTTCTCTCGCTCGCTCTCACTGGCGCGCTCGTGGCCATGAACATCTCGCTGCATCACACGCGGCAGGCCGCGCCCGCCGCCGACCCCGAGCGAAAGCTCACCGTCACCACCAAGCGCCTTGTACGCAACCTCCCGACACCGCCTGCCGCTGTCGCACACACGAGCCCGCCGCCGTTCCACTGGAGCGCGCTGGAATCGCCGGACTACGCGACCTACGCGGCGAACCTCCGCGCGATCGGCTGCCCGGAGCGCACGCTGCGCGATATCCTGCTGCCGGACGTTGAGAAGCTCTATGTTGACCGCAAGGCCGAGCTGGCGGATGGCCCGGAGGATCGCTTCTGGGAAACCGCCGACCAACGCGATGCCCGCCAGCGCGAGAGAGAGACGAAACTGCGATCGCTCGAACTGGAAAAGCGTGCCCTCATCCGGCAGTTGCTCGGTGCGGATTGGAGCTTCGCTGCGTTGAAAGAGCTGCGCTCCGACGGCTTCGCGTCGGGCATCCTGGAAGCTCTATTCGGCTTCACGGACTTCGGAAAAACCGAGCACATCTTCCTCACGCACGCGTTATTCCAAGACGAAGTGCGCGCCCAGCAAACGGTGACGGAAGGCATCCTGCTCGACGAGGACCGACCCAAGCTCCAAGCCCTGCGCGACGGTTTCGAGTTCGCCCTCGCGCGCGGGTTGGCTCCGACCGAGGTCGAGGAACTGCGCCTGCGGCTCGCCGCCCTCGAAGGCATGGAGCATGTGCAGCGGCGCAACGGCGTGGCTGTGACCGGCGCGGAACTGCGCGAGATCGCCAAACTGCGGGCGGACACGCACGACATGCTCGCCAAGGCGCTGAACCTCGACGACGAACTTTACCCCGCCGAGCTGCGGGCCAAGGGCGAGGCGGCATTCAACGAACTCTTGCGCCGTTTCCTCGGCGCGGACCGGTTTGCCGACGTGGAGCGGGCGAAGGACGGGTTGTTTGTCGAGTTATTCCAGAGCACGGACAAACAGGGCGTGAGCAAGGCCGCGCTGGTGCAGGCCTACGAGGCCCGCCGGGCCGCCGAGGAACAGGCCCACCAGATCCGCGCGGACGCCCAGCTCTCCAGCGAGGAACGGTCGGTGCTGCTCGCCGCGCTCCGCGTGCAGACCACGCAGGCGCTCTCCCGCAGCCTCGGCCCGGTCGGGTTCGGCGCTTACTTGAAGCAGCACGGGCAACAGTTCACCAACTCGCTCTCCCTGCCGGTGACGCGGATGCAGGCACTCGGGCAGCGGTCGGATGTCATCCCGGTCAAATGAACCTGCGCGGCTACATCCTCGGCACGATGGCGGCGAACCTCGCGCTGGTCGGCGCGCTGCTGTGGCAGGGCGCGCGGATGCCCGGCCCTGGCGCACGCGGCGGCGTGAGCATCACCACCAACATCGTCACCGAGTTCGCCCCCGAGGCTGCACCGCGCCCGGCGGTGGTGAGCGTGCCCGGCAGCCCGCCGTTCCGCTGGGAACAGATCGAGTCCACCAACCACCTGCTGTTCCTGACCAACCTCCTCGCCATCGGCTGCCCGCCGGAGACGGCGCGGGACATCCTCGACGCGCGGGTGGCCGACGACTTCCGCGCGCGGCTGCGCGAACTGACGCGCCCGCTACAGGCGCGCTTCTGGGACGCGGCGGCGGGGGATCGGGAGTTCAAGGAGTTGTTCGAGGAGCCGGAACTAGAAAAGCAAATTGACGCCCTGAAGGCGGAGCGAAAGCGAGTGCAAGCCGAGGTGCAAGCTGCCGCCGGGCGTGAAGCCAAAGACGGCAAGCCGGGCCGCAACGAATACGTCGCGCACCTGTCAGACGAGAAGCAGGCAGAGCTCGCCGGACTGGAGGCCCGGCAATCGAAGGAACGTGAAACTTTGGGCCGCGAACTTGCCAAAGCCCCGCCTGCCGAGCGCGCCGCGAAGCAGAAGGAGCTGCGTGACAGAGTAGTGGCCGAGCGCCGCGCGCTGTTCACCGATGACGAGTGGGATGAGGCCGAACTTCGCCGCAGCCCGCAGGCACGCCAGGTTCGCGAGTTGCGGGGTTTCTCTGCCACGGCGGACGACTTGAAGTCACTGACCCGGACGCTGCGTGAGTTCGACGCCGCCCAGCCGCGCCCGGCCCGCGCGCCCGGCGATTCCGAGGCCGACTTCAAATCCAAGCAAGACGAGCGCGAGGCGCAGCGGAAGGCGTTTCTCGCCGCGCGGCTGGGCGCGCCCCAGTTCGCCGCGTT
>VHDH01000120.1 GCA_016871445.1 Verrucomicrobiota bacterium
ATGGAGCCGTCCTTGAGCTTCGCGCCGGGCCACTTGTAGGTCTGCGGCTTCTTGGCTTCTTCATCAAGGATCTTCACGTCCATCTGGACGCCGAGACCAACGCCTTTGGGTAAAGCTACGTAACCATCCTTATCTACCGACCAGTCCATCATGGCAATGCCGCGCGGATTGAAGCCCATGTTTGTGGGGTAAAACTCGTGGATGAGGAAAAGCGGCGTGGCAGCGGTCGCGTGGATGCTGGCGGAGATGCCGAGATTGCTCGCGGTGCAATGTGGCGCAAGCGGCACCATGTAAGCCTCGGCCAGCGCGGCGATTTTCCGCATTTGCGAAATGCCGCCGGTGTGGCAGCAGTCGGGCTGGAGAATGTCAATGCACCGTTCCTGCAAATAAGGAATCATTCCCCAGATGGTGCGATCGCGCTCGCCGGTCGCCAGCGGGATGTTGATGGACTGCTTGAGGCGCTTGAAGACCTCGATGTTGCCGGGCACGGCCGGCTCCTCGATGAACAGCACGTCGTATGGCTTTAGCGCGGCCGCGAGCTGGATGAGCGTGGCAGGCGGCACGGCGCAGTGCGCGTCAAACATCACCGCGCCGTCCGGGCCGACCTTCTCGCGGGCGGCGGCAATGGCTTTGACCATGCGCTCGATGTCGGCGGGCGTGCCAGAGTGCTCGTAGATGCCGTGCGGCGGGACTTTCTGCGCTTTGGGTGTGTGATAGACGCGGATGCGGTCGCGCACCGGGCCGCCGAGCAGGCTGTAAACGGGCACACCCCAAAGTTTGCCGGCCAAATCCCACAGCGCGATGTCAATGCCCGCGATGACATGCGTCATGAACGCGCCGCCGCGGATATCACGGTGCGCGCGGTAAAGTTTTTGCCAGAGATGCTCGATACGCGTGGGGTTCTCGTCCTTGAGCAAATCAAAGAGCGAGGTCATCAGCGCCATGCCCACGCGCGGATCAATGGCCTTGATCTCACCCCAGCCGCTGACGCCGTGGTTAGTGTCAATGCGGATAAAGACCACGGGGTTGATCCACCACATCTTGAAGTTCGTGATGCGGATGGAGCTTGTCTTGTCAGCGACGGTGACGGCGGGGTTGTTTTCAGCGGCGAGCGCGTCCTGCACCATTCCAAAGCCAGTGGTGGCCAGCGCGCCCAAAGCGAAAAAATCTCGGCGGGAGGAGGGGGAAGGCTGAGTCATGAGCGGATTTTTCGCAGGCTCCACGCTGAAAGCAAGTGCGCAACCTTTCCAGGTGGCCAAACCGTCTACTCAATACCGCTGCAGAGATTCACTTCTTGAGCTTGAGTAAATACGTGCACAACCTTGCGCACCTTCTTGGAAATCTTGCCGAAATATCCGCCGCGCTTACATCATCACACGCATGATATCCCCAATCCTTAGCTTCATCTTAAAAAGAGCTTCCAGACTCTTTGGCGCCCGCAGGCGTTGGGTATTAGGGAGTTTGGTGTGGCTTGGGAACTTGAGCATTGGAATTTGGAGCTTTGCCCACGCCGCTACCGCTAGGCCCAACCTCATTTACGTGCTTTGCGACGACCTTGGTTATGGCGATGTGAAGTGCCTAAATCCGCGGGGCAAGATCGCCACGCCGTGCCTAGACAAGCTGGCGACAGGCGGGATGATTTTCACCGACGTTCACTCCAGCAGTTCCGTCTGCACGCCCACGCGCTACGGCATCATGACCGGCCGTTACAATTGGCGCACCAAGCTTCAGTCCGGTGTGCTGGGCGGCCTCAGCCCACGCCTCATCGAGCCTGGGCGGCTTACCGTTGCCCAGTTGCTTAAAAACCAAGGCTACCACACCGCCGCCATTGGCAAGTGGCATCTCGGCATGGACTGGGCGAAGCTGCCGGAAAAGGAAGTTAGCGAGCTGTCTATCGAGACGCCCGCGCAGGTTCGCAGCGTGGATTACGCACAGCCGATCAAGAACGGTCCCACCACCGTCGGCTTCGATTTCTACTTCGGCATTAGCGCCTCGCTCGACATGGTGCCCTACACCTACATCGAGAACGACCGCGTTACTAAGCTGCCGATCGTGGAAAAGGACTTTCCCCTCTTCCTCGGCCGCACGCAGGGCAAATGCCGCCTCGGCCCGGCCGCACCGGACTTCGAGGTTGCGGACGTCCTACCCACACTCACGGCGAAGGCCATTGATTATGTAAAAGCCCGCGCCGCCGACGCGAAAGCGGGCAAGCCATTCTTTCTTTACCTGCCACTGACCTCGCCTCACACGCCCGTTGCGCCCACGCAGGAATGGCAAGGCAGGAGCGGCCTCAATCACTATGCCGACTTCGTGATGCAGACCGATCACAGCATTGGCCAACTGCTCACGGCGTTGGAGCAACACGGGCTCGCGGAAAACACGCTGGTCATCGTGACCAGCGACAACGGCTGTTCACCGCAGGCCGACTTCCCTGGCCTGCTCGCGAAAGGCCACAATCCCAGCGCCGAGTTTCGAGGGCACAAGGCCGACATCTTCGACGGTGGGCACCGCGTCCCCTTCCTCGTGCGCTGGCCTGCGCGCGTGAAGGCCGGCGGTCGGTCCGACCAGCTTCTTTGTCTCACCGACTTCATGGCTACCGTCGCCGAGATAAGCGGCGCAAAACTCCCGGCAAACGCTGCCGAGGACAGCGTAAGCTTTTTGCCTGCGCTACTTGGCAACGCAAGCGCCCCCTTGCGAGAGGCCGTCGTGCACCACTCCATCAACGGCTCCTTTTCCATTCGGCAAGGCAAATGGAAACTCCTCCTGTGCCAAGATTCCGGCGGTTGGAGCGACCCACGACCAGGCCAGCCGAAAGCTAATTACCTCCCGCCCGTCCAGCTCTTTGACTTAGACAAGGACATCGGCGAACAGGTCAACGTACAGGATAAATATCCCGAAGTGGTTGCCCGCCTCACAGAGCTCTTGAGAAAATACGTCGCCGACGGCCGGAGCACGCCCGGCGGAAGCCAGCTGAACGCAGTGCCGGTAAAAATCATCAAGGCCTCCAAAGCCAACCCTGCCAAAGCGGAGCAAAAGTGAAACAGTGGTTTTCCCCAATGGTAACAGTGGCTTGCCACAAGCCGAGAGCCTAGCGCTGCCGACCAGACCAAGAGCGAGTGCGGATTTGGGCTACGCTCGTTTTGCGCTTTTAAGCCGCTGCGCGACTTACTGCTGATTCATCCGAATGACCTTCCCAGGCCGCGCGTTAAGATGCATGTCGTCCTCGACCACCACGACGCCGTTGACGGTGACGAGTTTAAAGCCCACGGCGTATTGGTGTGGCTCCTTGAACGTGGCCTTGTCCGTGACCTTCGCGGGATCGAATACCACGAGGTCGGCCCAAGCTTCTTCGCGAATAACGCCCCGGCCCTTCAGCTGGAAGGTCGTGGCCGGGAGCGAACTCATGCGACGCACGGCATCCTCAAGGCGGAGCAATTTTTGTTCGCGTACATACTGGCTGAGCACGCGCGCGTTGTTGCCGTACCCGCGCGGGTGCGGCACGCCCTCGCCGAACTTCCGCACGCCACTGTCGGAGGCGAACATGGTGTTCGGATGCCTCGCAAACTCGCGGAGGTCGTCCTCGCTCATGCCGTGAAAGACAGCGGAGGCTCCGCCGCTCTTCTCAATTTCCAGCAGCAACTCGACTTGGTCATCGAGCGAATCGTTGCCCCGCTTCTTCTTCGCGGCCTCGACGATGTTGAGGCCGTTGAGTGACTTGTCTTTCGAATAGTTGGCGATAACAGCGTAACTGTAATCATGACGGCCCTGCTTATGGAGATTTTCCTTCATTCGCCGTGCTATTTCAGCCCGCTGCACCGGATCACTGACGCGCTCACGGAACTTATCCGCACCACCCTCACGGGCACTGTCGGGGATGAGTTGCGAGAGACCGGTACTGGATGCGGGATAAACATACTGATCCTGCGTGATGTCGAGGCCACTGGCACGGGCCTGCTCAATCGCGCCGATTACTTTCGCAGTCTGACCCCAGGCGGTTTTTCCCGAGAGCTTAATGTGCGAAATATGGCCGCGCATGCCGCCCTCGCGGGAGATGCGGAAGAGTTCTTCGAGTGCCTTGAAGATGCCTTCACCCTCGCTCCTCATGTGGCTGGCGTAGATGCCACCGTGCGCGCCAGCAACTTTCGCAAGCTCAACAATCTCATCCGTCTTCGCAAAAGTGCCGGGGAGGTAGATGAGGCCGGTAGCGAGGCCAACGGCGCCATCCTTCATGGCCTGATCAATGTGGCTTTTCATCCGTGCCAGCTCTCCGTCCGTCGGCGGCCGGAGGAACGAGCCGCCCATCACCTGCCGACGCACAGTGTTATGGCCGATGAGTGAGCAGACGTTGGGCGAAAAGTTGGTCGCTTCGAGCTCCTTAAAATACTCGTCCAGATTCAATCGAGAGCCGCCGCAGTTGCCTAGCACAAGCGTAGTCACGCCCATGCGCAAGAAATTCTCGGCCCGCGGATCGTCCTCGATACCTTCAGCATGCGTGTGCACGTCGATGAAGCCGGGTGCAACTACGAGCCCTTTCACGTCCATCACCCGCTTGGCCGTGCCCGTCACGCGCCCGACGGCGGCGATACGTCCGCCCTTTACTGCCACGTCGGCGAGGACCGCGGGATTGCCCGTGCCGTCAGCGACGCGGCCGCCGCGCAGTAGGAGGTCGAAGTCCTGGGCGGTAGCAAAAACGGTAGCGGCGCATAAAAGAGACCCAGTGAAGCAGGACAATTGCACACCGCTTAATATCCCGGCGTGAGGTTAAGGAAAACCCAAAGATTTGGGTAACTTGTTACTCCACAAATCACCCTACGTGCCTGGGCTTGATTCCCCCGTGCGCGGGAACTAATTTTTCAGTGTCAAGTACCCATGAACCCTTCGTCTGCTGCCTCCCCCGCAAGTCCAGAAGCCTTGCCGACGGCCGCTCGGACGAGCCAGCCTCCGGTCTCAGACCCGGCACAATGGCTCGTGACCAATTGGCAGGTGCCGGCCGCTGGGCTGAGCCTGCTGGTCATCGCTACGTTAGACCTTGGCCGCCGCTCCGACTTTCCCATCGCCGCGTTTTATGTCGCGCCCGTGCTTTTGGCGCTGTGGTCCCAGAACCATCAGCACGCGCTCTACGCCGCCTATGCCGCCAGTGGACTTTCCGTAATTGGGTTCATGCGTAATCCGCTGGGCGGCCCGCTCGCGGAGGAAATGACTAACCGCATTCTTTCCATCGCAATGATTTGGCTGGCCGCAGCCCTCTCGCTGCAACGCTGGCGACGCGCGAGCGCTTTGGAGCGCGCCTACTCGGAAATGGAGCGGCGCGTGCAAGAACGCACCGACGAACTTACGAAGGCCAACACCTCACTCCAGTCGGAAATCGCCGACCGCAAAGAGAAAGAAGAATTACTCCGCCAACTCTCCGGCCACCTGATGCACGCGCAAGATCAAGAGCGCCGCCGCATTGCGCGCGAGTTGCACGACAACTCTGGCCAGACGCTTGCTGCCATCGCCGTAAACCTTTCACGGATCGAAAATCTCGTGCCCGATGCCCCGCCCAAGGTTCTGAACCTGGTGGCCGACACCGCCGCAATGGCCGAGCAAACTTCGCGCGAAATTCGCACTATTTCCTACCTTATGCACCCGCCACTGCTCGATGAGGCGGGCCTGCTCGCCGCCATCAACTGGCTTGCCAACGGCTTCACGCAGCGCAGCGGCATTCGCGTCGGGGTTGAGACCCCGGAAGAATTTGCCCGCCTGCCCGGCGACATCGAAGTTACTATCTTTCGCATTGTGCAGGAAACGCTCACCAACGTTGCCCGGCACTCCGGCAGCCCGACCGCCTTTATCAAGCTCACCCGCCAGCCCGGCGAGGTAGTGCTCACCGTCCGCGATGAAGGGAAAGGCATTCCGCCCGAAAAACTCGAGAAAGTGCAAGGCAACTTCTCCTCCCTCGGCGTTGGTGTGGCCGGCGTGTGGGAGCGTGTGCGACAATTTGGTGGCGAACTGGAAATCAATTCCAACAGCCGCGGCACCACCGTTATGGTCGTGGTGCCACTTCCGGAGGAACAAATATGAGCGTACTCAAAATACTAGTTGCGGATGACCACGACGTCGTGCGGGCTGGCATGAAGGCCCTGCTGGAAGATCAGCCCAATTGGCAGGTCGTAGCCGAAGCCAGCACGGGCCGCCAAGCCGTGGATAAGGCCAAAGCTACCGTCCCTGACGTGGCCATCCTCGACGTGACCATGCCCGAGCTAAACGGCCTTGAAGCCGCACGCCAAATCAAAAAGCTCCTGCCTCACACAGAAATTCTTATCCTTACCGTCCACGAGTCCGAGCAGATCGCCGCCGAAGTGCTCAAGGTCGGTGCGCGCGGCTACATCCTCAAGTCCGACGCCGGGCGCGAGCTGGTCGCCGCCGTGAAGGCCGTCGCCGCGCACAAGAACTACTTCACCTCGCGCATCGCGCAGATGGTTTCCGACAGCACGCTCAAGGAGGGTGCGCAGGCCATCGAGGCCGAGGACATCGGCAGCCGCCTCACGCCGCGCGAGAAGGAAATCGTGCAACTCCTGGCCGAGGGCAAGAGCAACAAGGAAGCCGCCAGCGCCTTGAACATCAGCGTGAAGACCGTCGAAACGCACCGGACCAACATCATGCGCAAGCTGCGCTTCCACTCCGTCGGGGAACTTGTGCGCTACGCGGTGCGGAACAACATCGTGTCAGCGTGAACCAACGATACTAGTGGATTTGTCCTGGATGATTGGCAGGTGTGTCCGCGTTTCGTTTTTAGAGCCTGAAACGTGGCTCTTCAATCTAGACGATTCGGCTGAGATACGCGTCGAGTGTCCTTGGCGATTGCTTCGCCAGAATTTCATTGCAGTCAGCAGTGATGACCATCGCCAGCAATTTGGTCTGCCAACTCCCATTGATGCAGCATCACTTGCCTCCGCATTGCTTACGACCAGCCCGATCCGCACAATCAACCTCCGAGAAGGAACTGCGGATTTGGTGATCGAGTTTGGCGCCGACCTACGGCTGGAAATTCTCCCGCTATCTTCTGGCTACGAGAGCTGGCACATCCACGACCCAAACGGCAACACCCTGAGTGCCCAAGGAGGCGGACAGCTTGCTGTTTGGGGTGCTTCTCAGCGAACAGCGCGTGACGACGGAAGGATCAACCGCCAATCTGCGCCCGGTAAGCCTCAGGCGTCATCAGCGCACCGGGATCCGCCGCGTTTCCAAGCTTGAGCTTATAAAACCACCCGCTTGCATAGGGATCTGTGTTCACTAACGCAGGATTTTCTGTAACCGCCTTGTTGACTTCGATCACTTCGCCGCTCGCGGGCGAGTAGATGTCGCTGGCCGTCTTCACGGACTCGACCACCGCGCACGCCTCGCCAGCCTTCACTGAGCGCCCTAAGGCGGGCAGTTCGACGAACACCACGTCCGTCAGTTCGTGCTGCGCGTGATCGGTGATGCCCACGGTCGCCACATCGCCGACGATGCGCAACCACTCGTGGCTCTTGGCGTATTTCAAATCTGAGGGAACTTGCGTGCTCATGACCCTTTTATTGTGGGGAGAGAAGCACAGCTTGTAAACCGGGTTTTGAAAACATTCGGCTAACAAGGAGCTGAAAAGCAAAACGCCGGCTCTCTGGCCGGCGTCTGCGGAATCATCAGGCTGGATCAGCCCTGGAGGATGCCCTTGACCACACTGCCGTAAACGTCGGTCAGGCGAAAATCGCGACCGTTGTAGCGGTAGGTGAGCTTCTCGTGGTCGAAGCCGAGCGCGTGGAGCAGCGTCGCGTGCAGGTCGTGGTTGTGGACCTTGTTCTCGACGGCGTTGTAGCCGAACTCGTCGGTCGCCCCGTAGGTCTGGCCGCCCTTGGTGCCACCGCCGGCCACCCACGCGCAGAAGCCGCGGTTGTGGTGGTCCCGGCCGGGTTCACCGCGCTGACCGCGGTCATGGCGCGGCGTGCGACCGAACTCCCCGCCCCAAACTACGAGCGTGTCGTCGAGCATACCACGTTGCTTGAGGTCCTGCAGGAGCGCGCCCATTGCCTGGTCGCCCTCACCTGCCTTGCGGCGGAGGTTGGTGCCAACGGCCGTGTGGTGGTCCCAGCCGTTGTGCCAAGTCTGCACGAAGCGCACGCCCTTCTCGACGAGGCGGCGCGCGACGAGCAACTGCCGCCCCTGCGGGGTGTCGCCATACAGGTCGCGCACGCTCTGCGGCTCGCGCGAGATGTCGAAGGCGTCGGTGGCCTCGGTCTGCATCTGGTAGGCCAGCTCGAAGGATTGGATGCGTGATTCGAGTAACGCCTCCTGGCCGAGCTTTTCCTGATGCAACTCATTGAATGACTTGACGAGGTCGAGCTGCTCGCGCTGACGAGCGAGGCTGAGGTGCTGGCTCTTGATGTTCTCGATGATCTTTTCGACGGAGGCGGAGGGGTTGTTGACCAGCGTACCTTGATAGGCACCGGGCAAGAACGCCGAGCGCCAATTGGACGCGCCGCCGAGCCCACCGCCCAAGGCGATAAATCCGGGCAGGTTTTGATTCTCCGTGCCTAAGCCATAAGTTACCCACGAGCCCATCGAGGGCTTCACGAGCCGGCCAGAGCCAGTGTTCATCATGAGCGTGGCGAACTCGTGCGCCGGGATGTCGGTGGTCATCGAGCGGATGACACAGATGTCATCAATCATCTTGCCCAGGTGCGGCCAGATCTCGCTGACCTCCACGCCGGACTTGCCGCGCTTCTCGAACTTGAATTGCGTGGGCAGCGGCACGCCGCCGATAGCCTCCACCTTGTTCTCACCGTGTTTGGCCAGTTCAGGCTTCGGATCCCAAGTGTCAATGTGTGACGGGCCGCCTTGCGCAAAGATGTGGATGACGCGCTTGGCGCGGCCAGAGAAATGCGGCTGCTTGGGCGCGAGCGGGTTGAGCGCCGTGCTTGCAGTGGTTCGCCCTGCTGAGCCGAGCAGCCAAGCGAGGCTCAGGCCGCCCATCCCCATGCCGAACCGGTTAAGGAACTGGCGGCGGGTACCGAAAAGATCTTCGATTTGTGGCTGATGCTGTTTGATATTCACAAGCGTTTTTGAATTTGTGTATCTAAACTGCCCAAACTTCAGGCTAGTAGAAATATAACGCCGGCTGTTGGGCGGTTATTCACCATGCTTAAAGTGACGACGCGAAAATTGACGAACTCCGCAAAGGAAGGTTACGTCGGATAGAAAAAGGATTTTCAAACCGCGCAGACGGTGTGTATTCCTTGCC
>VHDH01000121.1 GCA_016871445.1 Verrucomicrobiota bacterium
ATGCTGCCAACGAGGCCGACGCCGAGGCCCCAAACTGCGCCAGCGGTGTTAAAACGCTTCCAGAAGAGCGAAAGTACGATGACGGGCAAGTTCGCGCTCGCGGCCACGGCGAAGGCAAGGCCGACAAGAAAGGCGACGTTGATCGTCTGGAGCTTGATGGCAAGCAGGATAGCCACCGCACCCACGACGAACGCCGCGATGCGCGCGACACGAACCTCCTCACCCGGCGCGCGTTCGCGGCCGTGGTGCAGGACATTCGTGTAAAAATCGTGGGCGAAGCTAGTGCTGGCGCTAATTGTCAGGCCGGCGACGACGGCAAGAATGGTCGCGAAGGCTACTGCGCTAATAAAGGCGAAGAAGATTTCACCGCCGAGCGCCTTGGCGAGCAATGGGGCACTCATGTTTTCTACGCTGATCTTGGCCGGAGTCAGAATCGTTGCTGCGCCAAAGCCCAGAAAGGTGGTCATGATGTAAAAAGCACCAATGATGGCCATCGCCCAAACTACGCTCACGCGCGCGGTCTTCGCATCTGGCACGGTATAAAAACGCACAAGCACGTGCGGCAGCCCGGCAGTGCCAAAAACAAGCGCTAGACCCAGCGAGATAAGGTCAATCGGCCCCCAGCCCTTAGTGACTTCGAGGCCAAAAATCAGGCCAGGCTTGAGAAAGTCTTTTTCCACGAGAGTCCCGTTCGGGCCAGCAACCGGAACTTTGCCGATGGCCTCGAAGAACTTCACGAAGCTGAAATCAAAGTGCTTCAACACGAGCACACTGAGGAAGAGCGAACCGCTCATGAGCAGCACCGCTTTGATGATTTGTACCCAGGTCGTGGCAAGCATTCCGCCGAAAACAACATAGACAATCATTAGCACGCCAACACCCGCAACCGCCGCCTCGTAACTCACGCCAGGCAGAAGAAGCTTCACCAGTGCGCCCGCGCCAACCATCTGCGCGATCATGTAAAACGTCGAAACGGTCAGTGTGGAAAGGGAGGCCATTGCGCGGACGGGACGCGGGCTGAGCCGATAAGCGAGCACATCCGCCATGGTGTATTTGCCGGCGTTTCGCAGCGGTTCGGCAACAACGAGCAGGACGGTGAGGTAGGCGACGAGCCAGCCGACGGAATACATGAAGCCGTCGTAACCCTTAAAGGCGATCATTCCTGCGATACCAAGGAAGCTCGCCGCGCTCATGTAGTCGCCAGCGACGGCGAGGCCGTTCTGCCAGCCGGTGATGCCGCGCCCGGCGGCGAAGTAGTTGCTCGCGCCGGTGGACTTGCGCGCAGACCAGTAGGTGATGCCCAGCGTCACGACGACGAAGGCGAGGAACATCCCGAGCGCGGGCGTGAATTGAAAACCAGCGGGCGCGGCGGCAGGTGAGGCAGCGGCAAGAAGGAGACTCATTACTTCGCGCCTCCTTTGGGCTGGTCAAGCTGGGACACAATAGCGTGCGCCTGAGCATCAAACTGCGCCGCTTTCCGCAAATAAATGTAGGCGAGGATCCACGCCATGAAGAACTGCGATAGCGCGAAGAGATAAGCTAGGTTCACCGGGCCGATACGCTTTTCCATTAGCTCGGGAAACCAGCCGACCAGCACTGGCAGCGCGAAGTAATACACCACGAAGAACAACGTCGCCGGAATGATGAACTTGAGTTTTGCCGCCAGCAGGGCTTTGAACTGCGGTTGCGCGGCAATTTGATCCCAGTCCGCAAGGTTCACGCCCTCTGCAGCGGTTTTTTGGTGGGCGAGTGGCTGGCTCGAGTGACTAAGACGCGCGACATCGGTCTCCGCGCTGACTTTGGGCGTTAGGTCGGGATTGCGGTTTTCAGGCATGGCAGCAGAGCGCGAAGAATGAGAAACGACTGAGAACAGGTCAAGGCACTTGGCGTAAAAGGTTCATCGACCTTACCCGGCTGGCGGGCGGCGCTCTTCAAAAACTTTATGCAACCTGAATATCCCATCTTATCATTTGACAACGAGGAGCCGAATCCCAATTCTTACACACTTATTTGTAGGTTTCGATTCGGGCGGCAGTACGTTTCTTCAGAGGGGTTCCCCACCCCCACCTCCTTGGCGTCTGCTGCCCGAATCTTTTTTCAAAAAGCCACTTCGCCCGCTGTCATCAACCAACACTGACCACGTAGGCGCGATGACGCTGCCCGCCTATGCGCAAATCAAAGTGTTCTCCCGCCTGGCGCCTCTGTAATTGGGTTCCTAATGGTGATTGCGGGGTGATAACGAGCACGGAACGCCTCGCCAAAACTACCTCCGTCCCGCCCGCACAGGGGCCTAGGTAGTAAGTAGTTCGCTCTCCAGCCCGCTCCAATTCGACTACCGCTCCCAACCCGATGCCTTCCTTGGCCTTAAACTTGTGAGCTGGCATACCGCTGAACGCGGCGATTGCCGACTCAAGTTCCGCCACTTGGCGTGCTTGACCGGCCGCTAAGTAGGACGCCTCCAGTCCGCGCGTGTCGTATTTGTTCTCCGCGCGACTTTGCTCATCCGTAGCCTCAGCGCGGGCTGACCGGGCGGCGCGGGTGAAAGTATCCAACTCCGCTTGTAGCGCAGCGAGGATCGCTTTAAGAAGTTTGCGTTTGTTCACCGAACTGCCTTCCGCAACCGAGCGATGGTTTTGGCACTGGCAATGAGTCTGCCGACGATGAAGCTATTCTTTTGAAAGCACTCTTTCGTTCGGGCTAAGTGCGGATTAACGGGCAGCATAGGCCGCCCATTGTCTGGGGTTATGCTCGTCAGATTGTCTTGAGAATAGGGGGTTCAATGGACCGCCTAAACCTGCAATCCCAAATCCGTCACTGCGCCTTCGCTGGCAGATTTCACGGTGGCGGCATATTTCGCGAGGATGCCTCGGGTGTAACGCGGCGCAGGCCGCTTCCATGCTTTCTTCCGCGACTTCATTTCCGTCGCGGAAATGTCGAGGCTGATTTCGCGCTTCTCGGCATCGAACGTGATGTTGTCACCATTCTTCACCACGGCGAGCGGGCCGCCTTCGTATGCCTCGGGAGTCACGTGACCGACCACGAAACCGTGCGAGCCGCCGCTGAACCGGCCGTCGGTGATGAGCGCGACGTCCTTGCCCAAGCCCTTGCCCATGATGGCGCTGGTCGGCGAAAGCATTTCGCGCATTCCGGGGCCACCGCGCGGGCCTTCATAGCGGATGACGATGATGTGTCCCTTCTTCACGCGGCCATCGAGAATGGCGGCGAGCGCCTTCTCCTCGCCGTCGAAGCAGATGGCTTTGCCTTTGAACTGGAGGCCTTCCTTGCCGGAAATCTTCCCGACCGCGCCACCGGGAGCGAGGTTGCCACGAAAGATGACAAGGTGACTGTTGGGCTTGATGGGATTGTCGAAGCCGCGCACCACGTCCTGAACGGCAGGATACTTCGGCGCGTTCTTGAGGTTCTCCGCCAGCGTTTTGCCAGTGACGGTCAAGCAGTCGCCGTGCATTAGGCCTTTGTCCAAGAGCATCTTCATCAGTGGCACGGTGCCACCTATTTCCACGAGCTTGGCCATCACGTATTTGCCGGATGGCTTAAGATCTGCGAGCACGGGCACGCGTTTGCCGATGCGAGTGAAGTCATCAATGGTGAGCTTCACTTCGGCCGCGCTAGCCATCGCGATGAGGTGCAGCACCGCGTTGGTGGAACCGCCCAGCGCGATGACAAGCGTAATGGCGTTCTCGAACGCTTTCTTAGTCATGATGTCGCGCGGGCGGATGCCGTTTCTGATGAGATTTAAAACGGCGGCTCCGGCGGCTTCACAATCCATGGTCTTGTCTTTTGAGACGGCGGCCTGTGCGCTGGAGTTGGGCAAGCTCATGCCCAGTGCCTCAATCGCCGACGCCATGGTGTTAGCCGTGTACATCCCGCCACAGGAACCCGCACCGGGGATGGCGACTTCTTCGAGGTCCGCCAAATCTTTGTCGCTCATTTTGCCCGCCGCGTGCAGGCCCACAGCCTCGAAGCATGACACCACATCCACCGGTTTGCCGCGGAAATCGCCCGGCAGAATCGTGCCGCCATAAACAAACACCGCCGGACGATTCATGCGCGCCATCGCAATGAGGCAGCCGGGCATGTTCTTGTCGCAACCGCCCACGGCAACGAGCCCGTCCATGCCTTCGCAGCCCACGACCGTCTCGATGCTGTCGGCAATTACATCGCGCGACACCAGAGAGTACTTCATGCCCTCGCTGCCCATCGAGATGCCGTCGCTCACGGTGATGGTGTTGAAGACGACCGCCTTGCCACCGGCCTCGTTGACGCCCATCGCCACGCTCACGGCAAGCTGATCAATGTGAATGTTGCAGGGCGTGACTTGGCTCCAAGTGGAACACACAGCAACTTGCGACTTCTTAAAATCCTCACGCTTGAACCCGACGGCATGAAGCATCGCGCGGCTGGCGGCGCGTTCAGCCCCATCCACCACGATGGACGACCACTGACGTTCGAGGGACTGCGATTGGGCAGACTTCTTTTTCATTTGTGCGGCGGAGCTTTCCCCAAGTTGCACGGCGAGGCAAGCGTCGGACAAGCCGCGCAAAGAAGATTCACCAGTGCGGAGATTAGGTCGATGTCAACGCTTCACCGTGAAATCCACCGAAGTCACTTACGTATGGGTCCCTGTAAGATGAAATAGTGCCCGGCAGTGCATCGCCCAAATTCATTCGGACTTTGATAACTAACGGCCATTGCAGAGCGTGCTAGTGCTGTTTGCTCGCGTCTTGGAGTGCAGCACCTCCATGCCGCAATGAAATACTTTTGAACGCATCGCTAGAGACTCAAAACGTGATTATTCCTTCTTCTTCGGCGGGTTCGGCGGGGCGGGCTTATTCACCACGGTTAGCCACGCGACATGACCATCGTTGACGAGTCGGTCACCTCGCGGCTCAGTGCCACGCATGCTGTACGTTGCCGGGCGACTCATCGGCGGATGCACCTCGGGTGCGGAAAAAATAAACTCAATCGGCACATTCGCAGCTCGCGCATCAGGAGCGGCAACTAGTTCAATCTTCACTTCATTGTCCTTATCTGACACCGACGGAATACGCGCAATGACGCCAGCGGGCAGGCCTTTCACCGCCAACGTAAGCTTGTCCTTAAATCCCTCATTGCGCGCAAGCGTGAGGCGGATCTCGTTGGTTTTTCCATTTTCTATTGTCAACGCATGCGACGGGACAGTCGCCGTGAAATTCGGCGGCGCGGGCGCGGTCTTCACGCGATAAAGCCACTCCGGGCCGCCCTGCCCATACATGTCGCTCACCGCGAGCACGTAGGTGCCGTCCGCCGGCGCGTTCCAGCCGAGGCGCGGGTCGCTCAGGTCGCCGCCCAGCTGCTCCGTGAGCGAGACGCCATTCGTGTCCTCGACCCGCAATCGCGCGGCCATCGGAGAACGCAGGCCCACCGCGCGCATCTGGAAGTTGAAGCGCTCGTTCTTCTTCGCAGGAAAGGCGAAACGATCAACGTCGCCGGGTCGGCCAATGCGGCCGTTGACGGTCGCGGGGAACGCGACCGGCTGGGCCTGCGCCGACGAGTCATTCGGCTCCTGCTCGGCAACATCGGCGGCGTCTGCCACGTCGAGCCAGAGGGTGTCGCCGGTCGGTGCTGCGGGGAGGAAAAGCAGTTGTTCTGCCGCCGCCACGCGCGTGCCGTCCACGGGCTGCGCGGCCTTGGGCAGGTTCCAGCCGACGAGTTCCACCGCGCCCTTCGCGCCACGCTTGAGGCCCATCGGAAAAGTCGAGCGCACGAACGGCCCGGTGGTGAGGGTGAGCCGATACACATAGGCGGGACTGCCCTTCGCAGCCACGTCGGCGGCGGGTGGATGAGCAAAGCCCAGCAATTGCACAATGTAAGTGCCAGTGTGCGGGGCTTGCCACGCGACCAGCGCGTCGAGGTTGTGCGTGTCATGGTTGAGCGCCACGCGCACGCCGCGCTCATCAAGGATTTGTAAAACCGGATCAACCGAGGCGCCTAGCGCGTAACAGTCCACAGCAGCGACGATCCACTTCCCCTGCTCCGCTCTAATCGCAAACGAATCCACGTCGCCAGCCTTCTCCAAGCGCCCGTTCACAACCACAGCGGACTTGTCTACTAACTGCGCCTTACGAAAATCGTCATTGGGCTCGACTTCCAACACCTCATCCCGCGTGCCAACGACGAACGTGCGCGGTTCTGCCGCGCCGTCATCATTAAAGAAGCGCACCAGATGCGGACCCGGCGGCACATCCGCCGCGATGCTGACCGTGAACGCGCCGCTGTTTGTCGTTGCCTTAAAAACCAATCCGGCGTGATCGGTCCAAACGCCCACCGGCCAGCCATCGAGCTTTCCGCCGACGGTGACGTTGAAAGTCGGGCCCGGCTTGCCGCCAGCAGGGAAAATGAACTCCGGCGCAGGTGCGGCGGCACGGGCGGCACTTGCTGCGAAGCTGCAAAGCAAAACGATGACTGTTCGACACAAACGCAAAGGCACGAGGAAACGGACTGGCCCGTGCATCTGCGTAATCAAAGCAAGTCCCCGTCGCCTCGGCGCTTGAAAGCGGCTTCGTAGAGGCTGACGAAATCGTCCTCCGCAATGCGGCGCGGGTTGAAGTTTGCAGTCCACTGCTTGGCGGCCTCCGTAGCCAACAATCTGATCTTTGCCGGCTCCACCCCGCAGTCGGACAGCGAGCGCGGAAATCCGGCCAAGTTTAAAAGCGATTCCAGCCGAGCAAGCAAAGCTTTGAGCGACGTGTTAAGATCAATCTTGGCCGTCGCCAACTCGGGGCCGGAGGTGAGTTCTGCATAAGCGCTTAGAGCCTCGGGGTTCTGCGCGTTGAACCGCAAAACCGACGGTAACATCATGCCCACAGCCTGACCGTGTACGATATTGTAGTGCGCCGTGAGCGGGTTTGCCGCGGAGTGCGCCGCGCCAAGCATCGAGTTTTCGATCGCGGAACCCGCATAAGCTGCGCCTAGCAGCATCCGCCCGCGCGCCTCAAGATCCTCGGGGTGCTTGAGCACCTGCGGTAGACTGCTGACACATAGTCGGAACGCCTCGCGTGAAAACATCTGCGACAGAGGGTTACGCTTCGTCGTCACAGCGGTCTCCACCGCGTGCGCAATGGCATCGATGCCGGTGCAGGCCGAGACGGACGACGGCTGCGACACAGTCAGTGCGGGATCCAGAATCGCAACACGCGCAAGCGCCTTCGGATCGAGGCAGGCCATTTTTTGATGTGTCTGCTCATCCGCAATCAGGGCGGCGGACTGACATTCGCTGCCCGTGCCGGCCGTGGTCGGAATGGCGATAAGCGGCAGCATCGGCTTCTTGGCCTTACCCACGCCCCAATAGTCCTGCATTCGCCCACCATTGGTGAAAATGAAGTTGCAGCCCTTGGCCGTGTCCATCGAGCTGCCGCCGCCGAGGCCGACCAGCAAATCTATCCTCTCCGCCGCCGCGACAGCCACGCAGTCGTCCACACATTTCGTTGTAGGATTTTCCGTCGTACGATCAAACAGGCTGACCCGCAGGCCGGCCTTGGCGAGCGACTCCTGAACGCGCGCGGCATGTCCGGCTTTCACAAGACCGGGATCCGTTACGAGCAACACGCGCCGGCCTCCCAACTCCACTGCTAGTTCCCCGACGCGCTCCACAGTGTTGGCCCCAAACACGAGCCGCGTGCGGGGGGCAAAATCAAAGAGCGAGACGGGATGGGCGGCGGGACCGGCGGAAATCATGTGCGCTTAGAGACTCGCCAAATGTTGCAGCTCTTCAAGAATTTATCCGGCGGCACGCGCCGCGGACTAAATTGAAGAAGTAGCTTTCGGCACGGTCTGACTTTTTTACTGTGTCACCGCACCGCGAATATCAAGCGCTGCTTACGCGGCGCCAGCTTTTCGGGCGCGGAGCAACGGGGCTGGGCGTCGCCGCGTTGGCTGCGATGTTAAAACAGGAAACATTCGCCGCAAGTGGGCCAAACTCCGCACTCCGCACTCCGCACTCCGCCTTTCCCAACTGGGCGCCGAAAGCCAAGCGCATCATCTACCTCTTCCAAAACGGTGCGCCGACGCATGTGGACTTGTGGGACTACAAGCCCCGCCTCGCCGAGTTGCACGGCAAACCGGTGCCCGACGAGTACGTCGCCGGTAAACGTTTCAGCACCATGACCGGTAAGGCCGACGGCAAGCTCATGCTTCAGCCCGTCGAACCTTTCGCGCAGCATGGGCAGAGTGGGGCGTGGGTGAGTCGCTTTATGCCCTTCACGGCGGCGGTCGCAGACAAACTGTGCTTTATCAAGTCCATGCACACCGAGGCCGTAAACCACGCGCCCGGCATAACCTTCCTGCTTACCGGCTCGGAGATGCCCGGTCGGCCGAGCCTTGGCGCTTGGCTGAGTTACGGCCTCGGCATCGAGACGCAGGAACTGCCCGGCTACGTGGTGATGACCTCCATCAGCAAGGACACAACTTGCGGCCAGATTTTCTACGACTTTTACTGGGGCAGCGGCTTTCTACCGACGCGCTACAGCGGAGTGAAGTTTCGTGGCAGTGGCGAACCGGTTTTATATCTGAGCAACCCTGACGGCGTGTCCGCGCAAGTCCGGCGTGGCTTGCTCGATGACCTTGCGCAACTTAACGAAATTAAGCTCCGCGAGTTCGGCGACCCAGAAATTGCAACGCGCATCGCACAATACGAGATGGCTTACCGGATGCAAACCAGCGTGCCGGAACTCACCGATTTCTCGAAAGAACCCCAAGCCGTCCTCGACCTCTACGGCCCCAGCGTGAAGCAGCAGGGCACCTTCGCCTACAACTGTCTCATGGCCCGCCGGCTTATCGAGCGCGGCGTCCGTTGCGTGCAGGTCATGCACGCCGGCTGGGACCAGCACAACTCCCTGACCACCGAGCTGTACAACCAGTGCCGCGACACCGACCAGCCCAGCGCCGGCCTCGTCATGGACCTCGCACAGCGCGGCTTGCTCGAAGACACACTCGTTATCTGGGGCGGCGAGTTCGGTCGCACACCGTTCATTCAGGGCAATCTTGCCGAGCGCAAACGCTGGGGCCGCGACCACCATCCTTACGCGTTCACAATTTGGATGGCCGGGGGTGGCATCCGACCCGGCATCACCTACGGCGAATCCGACGATCTGGCGATGAACGTCGCAAAAAACCCCGTGCACGTGCACGACCTACAAGCCACGCTCCTGCACCTACTGGGAATTGACCACGAACGGCTCACCTTCAAATTCCA
>VHDH01000122.1 GCA_016871445.1 Verrucomicrobiota bacterium
GGGATGAAGATGGAGGGACGAAGTTTCCGGCGGGACGCCGGAAACCGCACGCCGGAGGCGTGCGCTCCCCGATCTCAACTGCATCGTTCCGGCTTTGAACCTGCCCGAGGGAGGAGCAGGATTAGGATCAGGATTACGAGCAGGAGTCTGACCGGCGGCATCCCCTCTTGCTCTTAATCTTAATCCTAATCCAAAACCTCTGGATTCACGTCCTCATTACGCGGCTTTCGGGCCGTTCTTTTCTCCACGAGCCGGCTTTCGGAGCGCGCTCTCAGCCCACAAGCTCGCGCAGCGGGTTGATGCCGTAGTCCACGAGGTTTTGTGGATGGCTAGGGGCGTCAGTCACGATGGCGATGGCGATGGTCACGTCGATACCTAGGACGGTGACTAGCGGTAACGAGACCAGGACCGGCGCCTCCTCGTCCGGCGATTACTGATCTAATCCTGCTCATCCTCGGGATGAAAAATTTGCCGTTGCACGGCTCGCATTCACCGATATCATGCAAGTTAAATTTATGAAAAAAATTACTTTGCAACTGCCAAGTGATTGGAGGGTTTTACTCGTATTGTTGTGCTTGATAGTTGGTGACGGTTGCCGCCGTAAGGCTAGTTCCTCTGCAGCAGGTGCAGCCGATGCGGGTTCGGCAACGGAGAGTGAGGTGGTGGTGGCGGGCGAAACGGGAACCCCTAAGGTAGGTGCGGGCGAAACGGGAAGCTCAAAGGCTGTGAATCTGCCACCAGCGGCCCCCATAACGAACAATGTTGCCCCGCCGCCCCGGGTGGACAAGGCCACCGGCAAGCTGATCCTCCAGACTGACGGCGTAATCCTAAAGAAAAGCACGAAGACCGAATAGGCTCACACCTAACTTCCTCACCATGAAAGCACACCCCTCAACCAAGCGTCGTGGCTTCACCTTAATTGAATTGCTGGTCGTCATCGCCATCATCGCGATATTGGCCGGGATGTTGTTGCCCGCCTTATCGAAGGCTAAGTCTAAAGCTCAGGCCGCCGGCTGCATCAGCAATATGCGGCAAATCATGACCGCAAACGCGATGTATGAAACAGAAAACGATGGCCGGTTCCCCTTTGCTTACCTGCGTCCGGTCGGCGGTGTTCAGATCACTTGGGACGATCTGCTCGCCAGCAATCTGGGCGTGAACCTGACGCAGGCCGAAATGAACAACCAGGTCATGCTCGCCGAGCGCGCGCCCAAAATGCTCAAGTGTCCGGCGGACAAGGTGGCTCGCAACCCGAACTTTGTGAATCCGATTTCCCAAGGTGGCTTGGGCGGCACAGCGCGTTCATACTCGATGAATGCGCACAACATGCTGGCTTGGCAGTTCGGCAGTTCGCCGCCACCGGTCGTAAGCCGCGACTGGCCACCCGGACCGAGTAATCTGACTGGACCGGGGCTGGGCTGGGACATTGGAGGCCTAGGGGGTTCTCCAGCCACAATCAACTCGCTTAACTGGGTCGGCCCAACTGGCACACTCAACATCCAACCGCAGGCGTCCTTCCGCATAACTTCGTTTGACAAACCGGCGAACTCAATGGTGTTTGGAGAAAAGATTACCTCCGAGAACTTTGCGGGCCAAGGTTACTCCTCTCTCCGGTCAGTCATCACCCGGCCCAATCTCCAATTCGAGCCGATCATCAACGGTCAATCTGTCTGGGGCACCGTGTCTAACTTACTTCACGGTTCCTATGTGCTTTGTTATGGTATTGCCGACGGCCACGTCGAAATGGTTAATCCTATCAAAACACTTGGCCAAGGCCGCACCGATTTGAGCGCGCAAACGGGGATGTGGACCATCTCGACGATCGACGACTGAATCTTCGGCGGGTTGCGTATCCGGCTATAAAATTATCCCCCTCACCAACTCGCCGTGGATGTCCGTGAGCCGGTAGTCCCGGCCTTCGTGACGGTGGGTGAGCTTAAGGTGGTTCACGCCCAGCAAGTGCAGCAGCGTCGCATGGAAGTCATGCACGCTCACGGGATCCTTCGTGATGTTGTAGCCGAAGTCGTCGGTCTCGCCGTGCGTGATGCCGGGCTTGAACCCACCGCCCGCCGCCCAAATCGTGAAGCAGCGCGGGTGGTGGTCGCGGCCAAAGCTGTCGGGTTTGATTTCGCCCTGGCTGTAGCTCGTGCGGCCGAACTCGCCGCCCCAGATGACGATGGTGTCCTTGAGCAGGCCGCGCTGCTTTAAGTCCTTCACCAACGCGGCGGCACCTTGATCCACTTCCTTCGCTTTGCCGGGAAGGGCTTTGGGCAAGCCACCATGGTGGTCCCAGTCGCGGTGGTTCAACTGGATGAACCGCGCGCCGCGCTCGGCGAGGCGGCGGGCGATGATGCAGTTCGCCGCGAAACTCGGTGTGCCACGTTTCGCGCCATACAGCTCGAAGGTGGAATCCGGCTCCTTCGCGAGGTCCATCAGCTCCGGCACGCTGGTCTGCATGCGAAAGGCCAGCTCGTAGTTCTCGATGTGCGCGGCGATGGCGGGGTCGCCGAGCGTGCCGAGTTGGAGGCGGTTCAACTCGTTCATCGCGTCAATGGTCGAGCGGCGCGCGGTGTTGCTGATGCCGGGCGGGTTCGAGAGGTAAAGCACCGCGTCGCCCGCGCTGCGGAAGGTGACCGCGCCGTGTTGCGCGGGCAGGAAGCCGGGGCCCCAGTAGCGCGATTGGAGCGGCTGGCCGCCACCGCCGGAGTTGAGGCAGATGTAGCCGGGCAGGTCAGAGTTCTCACTGCCGAGACCGTAGCTGGCCCATGCGCCCATCGTGGGACGGCCGGGCTGCTGATGACCGGTGCCGAAGAAGGTGACTGCTGGGTCGTGATTGATGGCCTCCGTGAACATCGAGCGGATGCAGGTGAGGTCATCCGCGATGCCGGCGATATTCGGCAACAGTTCGCTGAAATCCGTGCCGTTCTGCCCGTGCTTGGCGAACTTGAACGGCGAGCCGACGCAGAAAAGATTCTTCTGTCCGCTGGTCATGCCGGTGATGCGCTGGCCTTGGCGGATGGAGTCGGGCAAATCCTTGCCGGTCATCTCCACCAACTTGGGCTTCGGGTCGTAGAGATCGAGGTGCGAGGGCGCACCGGATTGGAAGAGGTAGATGACGCGCTTGGCCTTGGGCTCGTGGTGCAGGCGCTTGAGCAGGCCGGGCACGGCGGGGCCGCTGCCGGGCGTGGAGCCGAAGGCATCGGGCCGCAGCAGCGAGGCGAGGGCGAGCGCGCCGAGGCCGGTGGAGTTGCGCTGAAGGAAAGCGCGGCGGGTAAGGTAACGGTGCGTTTCAGCAGACGGCGTCATAGGAAGTTAGAGTACCATCACCAGCTGGGCATTCACGGGAGCCGCCGCTCAAATCGCCTTGTGGTGCTGCTGCTGGTGGGCGGCCGCGATGAAGCCGCGGAAGAGCGGGTGCGGCGCGTTGGGCTTGCTGAGGAATTCCGGGTGCGACTGGCTGGCGACGAAGAATGGATGGTCCTGCAGCTCAATCAGCTCGACGAGTTTGCCATCGGTCGAGGTGCCGGCGAAGACGAAGCCGGCGGCGGCGTAGCGCTCGCGGTAAGCGTTATTAAACTCGTAGCGGTGGCGGTGCCGCTCATTGACGACAAATGCGCCGTAGAGTTGCTGGGCCTGGGTGCCGATTGTGAGTTGGCAAGGTTGTGCGCCAAGCCGCATGGTGCCACCCTTTTTCGTCACCTTCTTTTGCTCGTCCAGCAAGGCAATGACGGGGTTCGGTGAATTGAGATCGAACTCCGTTGAGTGCGCGCCTTTCAGGCCAAGGACGTTGCGGCCGAACTCGATCGTCGCAATCTGCATCCCGAGACACAGGCCCAGATAGGGGATCTTGTTTTCCCGGGCGAACTTGGCCGCGAGAATTTTACCCTCGATGCCGCGCTCGCCGAAACCGCCCGGCACGAGGATGCCGCCGAGGCCCTTGAGCACCTTGTCCGGGCCGAACTTCTCAATGTCCTCCGCGTCGAGCTTCTCAATCTCCACGCCGCAGTCGTTGGCGACACCGCCGTGGATGATGGCCTCATAGACCGACTTGTAGGCGTCTTGCAGCTCGATATATTTGCCCACCACGCCGATGCGGACGCGGTGCTGCGGGGCGATGAGCTTGCGGATGATCTCCTGCCAGTGCGTCATGTTCGCCGGCGGGACGTGCAGGTCCAGCACGCGGCAGACGAGGTCGTCGAGCCGCTCGCGCTGGAGCATGAGGGGCACTTCGTAAATCGAGTGGTCCACGTCCTTGTGCTCGATGACCGCCTCGAAGGGCACGCTGCAAAACATCGCGGTCTTCTGGCGCAGCTCTTTGTCGAGCGGCTTCTCGCAGCGGCAGACGAGGATGTGCGGGCTGATGCCGATCTCGCGCAGCTTGGCGACGCTCTGTTGCGTGGGCTTGGTCTTCAACTCGCCCGCCGCCTTGATAAACGGGACGTAGGTGACGTGGATGAAGCAGGTGTTATGCGCCCCCGCCTCCTGCGCGAACTCGCGGATGGCCTCCAGGAAGGGCAACCCCTCGATGTCGCCGGTCGTGCCGCCCACTTCGGTGATGATGACATCCACCTTCGCATCGTCGGCCAGCACCTGGATGCGGCGTTGGATTTCGTCGGTGACGTGCGGGATGACTTGGACGGTTTTGCCGAGGTAGCGGCCGGCGCGCTCGTTATCGAGCACCTGCTGATACACTTGACCGCTGGTCGTGTTGTTTTTGCGCGACAGCTTCGTGCTCGTGAACCGCTCGTAATGGCCGAGATCCAAGTCCGTCTCCGCACCGTCATCGAGCACATACACTTCGCCGTGCTGATAGGGCGACATGGTGCCGGGGTCGAGGTTGAGATACGGGTCGAACTTTTGCAGCGCGACCTTCAACCCGCGGTTCTCGAGCAGCGTGCCCAGCGCAGCGGCGGTGAGACCCTTGCCCAAGGAACTGACCACGCCGCCCGTAACGAAGATGTATTTCATACAAAAGCGCAACGGCGGACACCAGCACGCTGGCCATCCGCCGGACCGAAAGTCTAGGAGCCGCGCGACCGCCCGGCAATGGCGAAAACCAGCAGCTTAAATGCCTGAATTATTGGGGAATTTCCGCCCTGCCTGCCCGCTTACTTCGAGAAGACCCATTTCACCAGCTTGGTCAGGTTCGGCGCCTGCCCCTGCGAGAGGATGCCAATGCGAAAGATCTTCGCGCTCGCCCACACGCAGCCGAGCATGAAGGCCGTGGTCAGCACCACGCCCAGCACGACTTCCCACCACGTCGGCCCAGGCGGAATCGCGAGGCGGAGAAACATCAGCATGGGCGTGGCCGGCGGGAAGAGCGAGATGCCGCGCGAGAACGGGCTGGTCGGCGATTCCATCACTGGGATGAACATCAGATACGGCACCATCACCACCATCATCACCGGGAACATCAGGCTTTGCGCGTCGCGGATTTCGTTGCAGGCCGCGCCAATGGCCAGGAACACCGAGCCGTACATTAGCAGCGCGAGCACTTGGAACAGGAAGAACCACGCGAAGAGCTGCCCGGGCACGTTGCTGAGCTGCTCAAACCGCCACAGCACCCACGTGAGGCTGCCGAGGTAAAGTGCGGACAAAGTCAAGGATACCATCACCGTGCCCAGCAGCTTGCCGAGCATGAGTTCAAATGGCGCCACACTGGCCAATAGCACCTCGGAGATTTTCTGCATCTTTTCTTCGAGCACCGTGTTGAGAAGCGCGGGTGCGCTGGTCATCACCACGAGGTAGAGCAACACCATCCCACCGACGGGCACAACCAACGTGGCGATGCGATTCTCGCGCTTGGCTTGGACCACTTCGCCAGTTGCCTTTTGCTCCGCCAGCCCGAGCCGCAGTAACGTCACAGACCGCGAGAGCTCCCGCACTTGCTTCGAGTCCACGCCCGCCGCTGTGAAACGCCGCTCGCGGATTTCGCCGCTCAACGTGTTCTCCACCCACGCGGGCAAGTCCTGATACGTCGGCGTCTGCGTGTGATAGAGCACCTCCGTGCCGTTGGTCGCGCGCGGGTCGAGGACGTTCGGGCCGATGATGACGAAGGCGAACAATTCCTTGCGCCGGACGCGTTCGGAGAGCTGTAGCTCGGCGGCTTTGAGGTCGTCGCCGCTAAACTTGAATTCCTCCACCACGAACTCGGCCTGCGGCGGCAAGTCCACCTTGAGCGACTGGCCCTTCAGCGCCACGGACACGGACTTCCCGCCGGCCCGCAGCCCATCGGTGCGGGCCTGCACCTTCGCGGCGAGCGGGGGATAAAGCTGACCGGAGCGGTCCAGCACGGCAAATCGGCGCGGGGTGACGTCGGTCTTCTTCTGCGCGTAAAACTGCGCGCCGATGGAGATGGCCATGATGAGCGGCACCGCGAGCACGCCGATGATGAACGCCTTGCTGCGGACGGCGTTGAGGTATTCGGTGGCAGCGACGCGCCAGACTTTGTTCACGCCCCACCTCCTGTCGTCTTGGGCACCTGCATCTCCTGCAAGTCCGGCTTCGCGATGCGGATAAAGATGTCGTGCAGCGAGGGCTTGCAGACCTCGAAGTGGCGGACGGTCGTGCGCGGCGCGAGGTCGCGCAACAGCGCCTGAGGGTCGCCATGACGCAGCTCCTGCAACTGGCCGAGGTCGCGCACCATCTCCACGCCCGGCAGGCCGCGCAGCAGTTCCGCGCCGCCGCCGCAACCCACGCGCACGGTGTCCTCGCCGAACTGCCGCTGGATGTCGGCGAGCGTGCCGTCGAGCACCTTGTTGCCCCGGTAAATCATGAAGATGAAGTCGCACATGATTTCCGCCATCGCCATGTCGTGCGTGCTGAAGATGATGGTGGTGCCGGTCGCGCGCAGTTCGAGGATGGCGGCGCGGAGGACTTCGAGGTTGACCGGGTCGAGGCCGGAGAAGGGCTCGTCGAGGATGAGCAACTCGGGCCGGGCGATGACGGCGGCGATGAACTGGATTTTCTGCGCCATGCCCTTGGAAAGCGCCTCGACCTTTTTGTCGGCCCATTCGCTCAAGCCCATCTTCGCGAGCCACTCCGTGCTGGCCTTCGCGGCATCGGCGCGGTTCATGCCCTTGAGCGCGGCGTAGTAGGCGAGCACACGGCGGACGGTCATCTTCTTATAAAGGCCGCGCTCCTCGGGCAGGTAGCCGATGCGGTCGTTCGCGGCGCGCGTGCTGCGCTCGCCCAGCACCTCGACCTCGCCAGAATCGGGGTGAAAAATATGCAAGATAGTGCGGATAGTGGTGGTCTTGCCGGAGCCGTTGGGGCCGATGAAGCCGTAGGTGCAGCCGCGCGGCACGGCGAGCGAAAGATCGCGGACGGCCGTGTGCGAGCCAAAGGTCTTAGTGACGTTCGCCAGCCGGACAGCGGGGCGTTTTAGATCGGCGGACAGCAGCGGGGGCATGTGAGCGGTACCAGTTTGATGCGCGCGCAGACAAGTTCAAGGTTCAACTACTGACGTGAACTTGGTTCATGGTTTTTCCAATGCGAGGCAGGGCAGCTTGCGCAGAGTTTTTAGATGCGCAAAGCCGGTCCCGGTACATTGAGTCGAGGCCAGTCCCAAGATGCGCAGCTCAGTGAGGCCGGCGAGATGCCTCAGAGCGTCGTCCTTCACGGGAGTCAAAGTCAGGTTTAGTTCCCGCAGGCCGGTGAGTTTTGCCAGCTGCTGCAAGCCCTCGCCTTGAACCGCACAGTTTGCGCGGTCGAGTTTGCGCAACGTGGTAACGCTGGTGATCCGCTTGAACTAGTCAGCCATCAGAGCTTGCCTGAACAGAACTCAACCGCGAATCCTCCCCCATGCTCACACACCGCGCTACCCTTGCACTCCGACTCGTCGCGCTCGCCGCGACCGTTGCCGCCTTCACCGCCGCCGCGCAGAAGCCACCGTATGACGTGTTCCCGCCGGCAGATCCACCTTACTTCCGTGTGCGCTATGAAGCCCCGGCGCAAGCCAAACCGGGCGAGCTGATTTTCCCGGTCAACTACACCATCTGGCTTCCGCCCGGCGTGAAAACGCTGCGCGGCGTCATCGTGCACCAGCACGGCTGCGGCGAAGGCTCGTGCAAGTCCGGTCTCACCGGCGCGTTCGACCTGCACTGGCAGGCGCTCGCGAAGCAGCACGATTGCGCGTTGCTTGCGCCATCCTATGAGCAGCCGGACAAGGCCGACTGCCAGATGTGGTGCGACCCGCGCAACGGCTCCAGCGCCGCGTTCCAGAAATGCCTCGTCGACCTCGCCGCGAAGTCCGGCCATCCCGAACTCGCGCGTGTGCCCTGGGCGCTCTGGGGCCACAGCGGCGGCGGACATTGGGCCGGCGGCATGGTGCTGATGCATCCTGAGCGAGTGGCCGCCGCGTGGCTGCGCTCCGGCGTGCCGCTGCTCAAGGAGGATCCCAAGCGCACCGGCATCAAGGCCCACACTGTGCCGGCTGCTGCCCTGCTCGTGCCCATGATGTGCAACCCCGGCACCAAGGAAGGCGTGACCGACAAGACCAACCGCTTCGCCGGCGTGTGGCCGGCAAACGAAGCCTTCCTCACCGACCTGCGCAGCAAAGGCGCGCTCGTCGGCCTCGCCGTGGACCCGCTCACCAGCCACGAGTGCGGCAACCAACGTTACATGGCCATCGCCTGGCTCGACGCCTGCCTTGCGGTGCGCTTGCCCAAGACCGCGAGTGCGCCGCTCACCTTGATGCCCACCGATAAAGCGTGGCTCGCGCCCTTGCTTGCAAACGAAGCCCAGCCCGCCGCGAAGTTCACCGGCGACCCGGCCAAAGCTGGCTGGCTCCCCAACGAAGCCGTCGCGAAAGCCTGGCTGGCCTACGTGAAGGATACCGCACTGCCCGACCTCACGCCGCCGCCCGCGCCGACAAACCTGCGCGTGGCCGGCCACCAACTCACGTGGCAGGCGGAGGCGGACTTGGAGAGCGGCCTCGCTGGCTTCATCATTGAGCGCGACGGGAAGGAACTCGCGAAGCTGCCCGAGCAGCCCAAGAACCCCTTCGGCCGCCCCATCTTCCAAGGCCTGCAATACAGCGACACGCCGTCCCTGCCACTCGTGCCGATGGCCTTCACGGACAAGACCGCCGAGCCGGGCAAGCAGCATACCTACCGTGTCATCGCAGT
>VHDH01000123.1 GCA_016871445.1 Verrucomicrobiota bacterium
AGGCAAGGTTCAACCCGACCGCGATACTGCGGGCCGGTTTCCGCGCCGGGAACTTCGCCGGCCTCCAGTTTCTCCAGCCAGTCGAACGCGCTGACGCCGAACCGCTCGTGGACCTGCTGCCAGCTCAGGCCCGTCCAGTCGCCGAAATCCACCTCACGCAGGCCGGCGAGCGTGGTGGCGGTCATGCCTTTCTGCGCGACGAGCGGCGCGAGCGTCTGCTGCGCACGTTTCATCGGGCTGACGTAAATGGCGTTGAAGTGCGTGGCCGCGAGATAGTCCGCCATGGCCTTCGCCTGCTCGTGTCCGCGCGGCGACAGTTCCATGTCAATCCGCCCGCCGAAGATGCGGTGGTAACGCGCTTCAACTTCGCCGTGACGGAGGAGATACAGACGGGTCGGGGTGGCAGAACTCATTGAAGGAAATAGGTGATGGGGAACGGGGGCTGCGAAGTAAGCCTATTGCCTATTCGCTATTGCCAATGCCCTCGCTCGGTCATTTCACCGCCGCTTCCTGCAACGCCAGAAGTTCGCGGATGCCCACGCGTCCGAGCGTAAGCATCGCCCCGAGTTGGTCGTCGCTGAAGGTGCTTTCCTCACCGGTGCCTTGCAGCTCGATGAACTCGCCGGCGCCGGTCATCACGAGGTTCATGTCCACCTGCGCGGCGGCATCTTCGGTGTAGCAAAGGTCGAGCAACGGGATGCCGTTGACGATGCCTACGCTAACGGCAGCCACGGAGTTGGCGATAGGGTCAGCCGTGAGCTTGCCTTCGGCAGCAAGTTTCTTTAGTGCGAGCCGCAACGCGACAAACGCGCCGGTGATGGCCGCCGTGCGCGTGCCGCCGTCGGCTTGGAGCACATCGCAATCCACGCAGATGGTGCGTGCGCCGAGCTTTTCGAGGTCGAGCGCGGAGCGCATGGCGCGGCCGATGAGCCGCTGAATCTCGACCGAGCGGCCGTCCACCTTGCCCTTGCTGCTGTCGCGCTGTTTCCGCGTTAGCGTGGAGTAGGGCAGCATGGAATACTCGGCGGTGATCCAACCACCAGTGACGCCCTGTTCTTTCATCCAGCGCGGGACGGATTCCTCGACGGTCACGCCGCAGATGACGCGCGTAGAGCCCCACTCAATGAGCGTGGATCCAGCCGCGTGCGGCGCGATGTGGTTTTGGAAGCGCACGGGACGGAGTTGATCCGCGCGGCGACCAGCAGCGCGTAGGAACGTGATGGAGGCGGGTTCGGCCATAAGGGCAGAGATGGTAGGAACCGGCCGAATCCGGAGCAATCAGGAAGTCCGCCCCGCTGAAGCCTATCGCAACTCAACGCCGCGGGTCTGCGGGTTGATGACGTACTGCCGGCCGGCCGGCGGATTGTAGCGTTCCTTCAAATAACCGGCGGCATAAACCTCGTCGAGCGAAGCAGGCATCTTGAGCTTCTCGGCGTAGAAGTTGCGCACGCCATCGTTGAGGAAATGCAGGGCCTCGGCTGGCGGCACGTCCTTTGGGATAGTTGAGGGATTGGTGGCAAGGGCGGGGGCCGAAGCTTCGGCTCCCGAGCCGGACGGTTGAGTCGCCGCGTCACGGCTGCGCTTCCGGCAGCCTGGCAGCAGACTCAAGGACACGGCCAGCACGCACGCAGAGAGAACAATTCGAGGCATCATGAATACGTTAGGTTGAACCACTAGGGCTTAGTGTCGATGCCGGTGAAGGCAGCGTTCCACGCGCCAAGCAAGCCGGTCAATTCCGTGTGCGGGTCGCCATCGCTGTTCCAGCGGGCGCGCCATGAAAGGTTATTAGGATCCACCACGTCGCGACGCAACGGCATCTCGGAATGCCCGTCTGCGAAGGAGAGGTTGGTGTATTTGCCGCCGTGGCGGCGCGCGGGCAACTGATCTTGCTCATGTGGGTCAAGGCTCGTATCCCAGTTGCGGTCCGCCACAGTGTCGCCTAGGGCAATCATGTCGGACGGACGAAGAACCCGGGCCTCGACCACCTCGGCAGCGCCACTCTGAATGTCCCCGCCCAAGCCAAGCGCCGGCTGGCCCACTTGCACCTGCCCGATGCCCCAGTCGTTGTAGCCGATGCTGAAGCGCGTCGCACCACCGCCGCCCTGCGCGCGGATGCGGTCAATGTTCCCGCCGAAAAAGGTGTTGTTCATGTTGGTGTCCCACCGGGCGTTCTCATCGGCGGAAGGGCACTCGAACACACGGCGGCTGTTGGCCATATAAGGCACGAGCCGGATCGGGTAATAGGCGAAGAGGCCCGCTCCCCAGTCGCCGTAAGCATTGAGGCAGCCTGGGTACTTTCCGTGATCGGGAAGGTACAACGCGGTCGTCTGCCCAATTTGCCGCATGTTGTTTAGGCACTTCGTTTGCTTAGCCTTCTCCTTTGCTTTCGATAGTGCGGGCAAAAGCATCCCAGCCAGAATCGCGATGATAGCAATGACGACGAGCAGTTCAATCAGTGTGAACCCGGCTCTCAATGGTCGTTGTTTGAACTGGCTAGAAATCACATGCTTCATTCTGGCTTGGATATTGGCATTTTAGAACTCGTCTTCCTGTTTACAATTGGAAAATGCCGTGCGCCCATGTTTTGAGCACACCCTTGGCCGCCGACTTTGGACTTTGGACTTTGGACTTTGGACTTTGGACTTTGGACTTTAGCTTTCACGTATGGACAAAGAGCAAGTCGCCGCCGTGCTCACCGAGATTGGCACGCTGCTGGAACTCAAGGGCGAGAACCCCTTCAAGACCCGCGCCTACCACAACGCCGCCCGCACGCTCGAAGGCCTCGCCGAGCCGCTGGAGAAAGTCGTGGCCGAAAACCGCCTCGGCGAAATCAAAGGCTTCGGCGATGCGCTCGTGGACAAAATCACCAAGCTCATCACCACCGGGAAGCTGCTCTACTACGACGAGCTGAAAGCCTCCGTCGCGCCCGGTCTAGTCGAGATGCTTGGCATCCCTAGCCTCGGGCCGAAGAAAGTAAAAAAGCTCCACGACGAACTCGGCGTGGACACCATCGAAGCCCTCGAAGCTGCGTGCAAAGCCGGCAAGGTCGCCGTCATCGAGGGCTTCGGCGAAAAGACGCAGGCGAAAATTCTCGAAGGCATCGCCTTCAAGCGCCAGTTCGCCAGCAAGCACCATCTGCACAAGGCTCTTGCCGTTGCGCAGCCCATTCTCGAAAGCCTCCGCCAGCACCCCGACGTGACGCGTTGCAGCACCGCCGGTAGTTTGCGCCGCTGGAAGGAAACCATCGGCGACATTGATTTCCTCGTCTCCTCACGCGCGCCCGCCGAGGTCATCGAGTTCTTTGTCACGCAGCCCAGCGTTCTGAGCGTCAGTGCCAAGGGCGACACCAAGGCCAGCGTGATTGTCGAAGGCGGCATCCAAGCCGACCTGCGCGTGGTCAGCGATGCCGAGTATCCCTTCGCGCTCGCCTACTTCACTGGCAGCAAGGAGCACAACATCGTCATGCGCCAGCGGGCCATCGCGCGCGGCCTGCGCCTCAACGAATACGGCCTCTTCCGCTCCAAGGAGGAAACCCGCGACGCCGCGCTCCGCCTGCCCTGCCACACAGAGGAGGACATTTTCCGCGAACTCGACCTCGCCTACGTGGAGCCGGAACTGCGTGAGGACCACGGCGAGTTCGCCGCCGCCGAGGCGGGCAAACTCCCGCGCCTGCTCGAATGGACCGACCTCCGCGGCTCGCTGCACAACCACTCCAACTGGAGCGACGGCCACGAGACGCTGGAGCAAATCGCCGCGCATGCGGAAGAACTCGGCTTGAGCTACTGGGCTATCACCGACCACTCCCGCGCGAGCTTTCAGGCGAACGGCCTTTCCCCCGAGCGCCTGCGCGACCAGCTCAAGGCCATCGCGGAAGTGAACAAAAAACTCACCGACGACGGCACTGACTTCCGCCTGCTCACCGGCACCGAGGTGGACATCCTCAAGGACAAGCTCGACTTCCCCGACGACCTGCTCGCCGAGCTGGACGTGGTCGTGGCCAGCCTGCACGTCGCGGGCAGCGACGAGGCGGACAACACCAAACGCCTTCTCCGCGCGGCGGAGAACCCGCACGTCCACATGCTCGGCCATCTCACAGGCCGCCTGCTGCTGGAGCGCAACCCGTATCCCGTGAACCAGCAGTCCGTGATTGACGCGTGCGCGGAGACGGGCACCTGGCTCGAACTGAACGCCAGCCCGTGGCGCTTCGACCTCGACTGGCGGCTCTGGCACTACGCGCGCAGCAAAGGTGTAAAGTGCGTCATCAACTGCGACGCCCACCGCCTCGACCACTTCGGCTACCTCCGCCTCGGCACCGGCGTCGCGCGCAAAGGCTGGCTGACGAAAACTGACGTGGTAAACACGCTCTCGCTAGCGGAACTAAGGAAGGCGCTTAAAAAGAAAAGAAAGTAAGCGGGGAATTACTCGGAGTTCGAAGTGACTACCGGTTTTTGCCCCAAACGCTTTATGCCTTCTTGCTGTGACGCCTTGCGAGAAGGATAGTTTTATTCGGGTCGAAAGGAATCATTTTCGTGATTTCTCTCACCCTTAGATAAGAGAATCAGCGAATACGTCGCGCCACGACTTGTAAACGTAGGTCCGTCACCGGCTGCCGGCCCTCGCCAGCAGTTGCTCAACGCGGGCGACATCTGCCGGCACATCCACGCCTACGCTGTCGTAGTCCACGCGCACGACGGCAATGGGAATGCCCTGCTCAAGCGCGCGAAGTTGCTCGAGCCGCTCAGCCTGTTCAAGCGGCGACTGAGGGCACTTGACGAGCCGCAGCAGCAAGTCGCGCCGGTAGCCGTAAATGCCCAAGTGCTTCAGGAACGGAAAGGCGGCGAGCTGGCCGGCCGCGGACTGGCCCGCATGGTCACGCAGGAACGGGATTGTCCGGCGCGAGAAGTAAAGCGCGCGGCCTGCTGCGTCGGTGACGACCTTCACCACGTTGGGGTTGTCGTATTCCTCAGGGTTTATGATGGCTGTCGCGGCGGTGGACATCTCCGCGCCCGCCAGCGCGCCGGCCACCACGTCAATCACCGCCGGGTCAATCAGCGGTTCGTCGCCCTGGATGTTCACGACGGCATCGCACGCGTTGCGCGCGGCGACTTCCGCGATGCGGTCGGAGCCGCTGGGATGGTCCGCGCGCGTCATCTCCACGCGGCAGAACTTGCGCGCTTCACTGGCGATGCGCTCATCGTCAGTGGCGACGATGACTTCGCGCAATGACTTGGCAAGCTGACATCGGGCTATGACGCGCTGGATGAGCGACTGGCCGGCGATGAGTTGCAGCGGCTTGCCGGGAAAACGGGTGGACGCGTAGCGCGCCGGGATGATGCCGAGAATATTCATGGCGGAGAACTTGGGCGCCTGGGCACCGTGGCCTCATTGGCCTTGGGCGCGCTGGGCGGGCGGTTGGTGGCACCGTCTTCCGGCACGGGCGTACCGACGCCGAAGAACGACAAACCGGCGCGCACTAAGATGGGTGTAAGCTTCACAATGAGTTCGCGCGCGTCTTTCACGTCTCGCACGATTTCGTTGCGAATGCCAAAATCAAATTCCCGCGGCTTGCCGGACTGGCGCAGATCAGTCCACGTGCCCTTGCCAAGCGTGAGATTAAGCATGTCCAGGCCAACGAACTCCATCGGCGAATTTGTTTGCTCGACGCGCTGACCACGCCGAACGGCCTCGGTAGCACGACGGACTCCATCGAGGTTGGACTGGCCGTCTTGGTTGACGATGATATGCAGCTCGGCAAGGTGAAAGCGCAGGAGGTTAAAATGGAGCTTACGCTCTTTGACAAGCGCCGGGTCATACTCGACCGCTACTTCGGCTATGTGCACTAACGGCCCGCCGCCGAACTCGGCAGGGTTATGCACCACGAGCCGCTCCAACCGCGCCCGGCCGCTCCACGGGCGGAGTTCGAGCTTTTCAAGCCGCACCTCTAAACCGGTTTGTTTACGAAGCCCACCCTCGGCGAGAGCGGTAACGATGGCGTCGAAGCTCAAGGCCAGCACCGCCAGCAGCACTAGCAACAAGAGCAACAGGCGAAACGCCCACTTGAGCAGGAACTTCATGCGCGCAAGGGTGCGGGAGGGATGAAGCGATGCCAGTGCGCGTAGGCCTTGTCACGTAGCCCGCAACCTCCGACGCGAGGCAGCGACGGCTCACAAAGGGGTTCCCATTTGATGCCTGGCCTTGTCACAACGCTATGTCCTCCGGCCGCACATCCAAGCATTCGTCCTGATCTTCCCAGAGCACGGCGGGGTAAAATTCGAGCAGCGCGGGCGCGAGCTTGTTGCCAGCGGCGGCCAACAGGCGCTCGGCCTCGGACGCTGCATCTTCCAGCGCGCGGTCATAATTGCCGGCACGCTTCTGCTGACGGTCATCCCAGTGCGCAACTTGGTGAACAGGCGCATATTTCTCCGCCCAGTTGCGAAGCAGCTTTTGCACATCCATGGGGATATCGCCAAAGGCAACAGCGGTGCCATTACAATGTTGGCAAATCAGGCCCTGGTCGATCACGTCGCGCGTGATAAGCGGCAGCAACGGCGCACGGCAACAGACCGACTCAGGATAATCGCGCGGCGGAGTGACGAGGCGCTTAAGCCAAATCTGCCGTTCGTGGGCTGCCTGCGCACCGAGCCGATAGGCGCCGACAAGCGGATGCGAGCTGCGCCAGACGCGGCCCTGTAATTGGCCCAGTGTCTGTGCCAGCCAACGCGCAAGGGTAAGGTCGTCGAAATCCTCGAAGACGTCGCCGTATTCGCGCCACAGCTTGTCGTTCGGTGCTTCCGCGTGCTCGCTCATTGCAAAGCAGGATGCGAGTCACCTGCAAAAGAGCAAGGTAGTTCGGGGCATAGCACGGAAGAGAAAGATCGACCTCGGGGGAAGTCGAAAAGTGGAGCATACGGCTTCCACATTCTTAGGAATCACGCCCGGACTTCCACGATGGTGCCCTTGAAAACTTCCAGCGCTTTCTGGATGAGCGGGTCGTTCTTGAAACTTTCCTTGTCGAAGACGAAGCGCGGCGGCTTGTCAGCCTTCGCTGCGCCGGGAATAGGCTTGAGCGCGGCAGAAGCGCCAACCGCCGCCGGGTTAGCAGGAACAGGCGCTGCGGCAGACCGGGCGGGAGCCTCGGCCTTGATGAACTTGAGTTGGCAGCCGTGGTGACCCAACTCAGCCAGCTTAGTTTGCAGGACCGCGTGGTTTTTCGCGTTGTCAACTAGCGAAAGATGGTCGGCAAACTCAGGGTCGAAACCGATGGTGAAAAGCTTGCCTTGGAAGGAAACGGGGTGTGCCTCCAATAGGTAACCGCGCGTGAACTGACTCACCCGACCCACGGCTTCAAGGAGCTGCGCCCAAAGCCCATCAAGGTCGGCGGAGCCACCAGACTTTGGCGTGGGAACCTGGGCCAAAGCGTCGGCCAGCATGGGAGCAGGCGCGGAGGCAGAGGCGTAACTTGAGTCGGGCGCGCTGGACTCTTGTCGCGGATTTGCCACCCCCGCGGGGGCGGCCCCAGCAACGGACGCGGCGGATGGCGGTTGCATACTGCTGGCCGTAGCTCCACCAGCCTCGGCGCGTAATTGTTGCAGCTGCTTGAGCACCGTATCTAAAGGGACAGCGTTACGGGCTTGGATGGCCTTCAGTAAAGAGACTTCAATAAGAATTTTTTTTGAGGTCGTTTCGCGCAAGCGGCTCTCGCAATCGGACAGCACCTCCATCACGCGCGTCACGGCGTCAGGGGGAGCGAGCTTCGCCTGATCGGCCAGCGCAGCGGCCTCAGCCTCGGAGACTTCGAGCAGCTTAAGATCGCCTCGCGAAACTTGAAAAATGAGCAGGTTGCGAAAGTGGTTGAGCAGATCAGTGACCAAGCGACCGAGGTCTTTGCCGTTTTTAGCGAGTTCATTCAACTCGCGGAGTGCGCGGTCCACCTCGCCCATGAGCACAGCGCGGGTGAGCGCGAGCAGCTGGGCGCGCGCGGTGAGGCCGAACATCGAAAGCACGTCGGCCTCAGAGATTTCTTTACCGCAGAAACTGATGAGCTGATCGAGCGTGGACTCCGCGTCACGCATGCCTCCGTCAGCACCACGAGCGATGGCGTGGAGTGCCGCATCGTCAATTTTTACGCCCTCCTGCTTCGCGATGGTCAAAAGGTGGCCGACGATGAGCGCGGCAGGAATGCGACGGAGGTCAAAGCGCTGACAACGGGAGAGAATCGTGGGCAGCACCTTTTCCGGGTCCGTGGTGGCGAACATAAACTTCACGTGCGCCGGCGGCTCCTCGAGAGTCTTGAGCAGCGCGTTGAATGCCGCCGTCGAGAGCATGTGCACCTCGTCTATGATGTAAATTTTGAACTTGGAAGTGGCAGGGGCAAATCGGCACGTTTCGCGCAGTTCGCGCACCTGTTCGACGCTGTTGTTGCTCGCACCGTCAATTTCCAGCACGTCCAGCGCACGACCCTCGGCAATTTCCACACAGCGCGGATCTTTCACGTCGAAGTCGGCTATTGGCCCGCCGGTGCAATTGAGGGCCTTGGCGAAGATGCGCGCGAGCGTGGTCTTACCCGTCCCGCGCGGCCCGCAGAAAAGGTAGGCGTGCGCGATGCGCCCGGAGACGATGGCGTTGGCGAGCGTGCTCGATACGTGCTCCTGACCAACGACATCTGCGAAGCGCTGTGGACGATATTTGCGGGCGATTACCTGATAGCTCATAGCGACGTGGGATAACTCGCGTGAAGCGCAAACAAGCGAAAGAAATTTCGAGGTGATTTCATTCTACGTTCCGCATTCCGAGTTAAGAGATGCCAGGGTGACCACGGCAGAGGCGAGCAAGCTACCGTTGCTGCCTTCCGGCCCTGGCGGGGTTCGCAAGTCAACCTTCCGCGGGCCCTGGCTCGCTGATTAAGCCGAAGCACGCGCCCAACAGCAAGGGAAGAATCCCGCGCCAGCCAACGCCGATGGAAAACCTGCGGAATCACTTCGACTCCCAAACCACTTTTCCACCCACCATCGTCATCAATACCTTGGTCTGCGCGAGCTGATTTTCCGGACAGGTGAGGAGGTCGGTGTCAA
>VHDH01000124.1 GCA_016871445.1 Verrucomicrobiota bacterium
GGCAACCTCGGCGCGCGGGCGGGTGAGCAGCGGACTGGACCGCGATGAGGCTGCGTTCCGCTTCACGTTTGCTTGGAGCCGCCGAATCAAGCAACCTCGCGGCCATGCATCGCCCGCCTCTCGCCGCATGAAGCACACCGCCCGGCTCAGCTGCCTGCTGGTTCCGTGGCTCGTCACCGCGCCGTTCTGCGCCCGCGCCCAGGACCGGCTCAAAGCGATGCCGGGTTATGAGCAGTTCACCAAGACCAGCCGCGCGGCGACGAATGCCTACACGTCCGGCGCGGTGACGGTGACGTGGAAGGACGGCGGCAAAGCGCTTGAGTTCTCGCACGCCGGCAAACGTTACCGGCATGACTTGGTCACTGGCGAACGGTCGGAACTGCCGCCGCCCGCGCCGCCGGCCGCCAAGGGAACTGCCCCGAAAGCACCGAAGCGGACGAATACCGAAAATCCCCTGCGCGGAAGGCAATTTACCGCCGCAGTTTCGCCGGACGGAAAGCATAAGGCGTTTTACCGGGACCGGAACCTCTGGCTTGGTGACACGAACGGCGCAAACGCTTTTGCCGTCACCACGGACGGCAACGCGCAGAATCGCATCAAGTCCGGCACGGCGAGTTGGGTTTATGGCGAAGAACTCTTTCAGAAGACCGCGATGTGGTGGTCGGGCGACAGCCGGAAGCTGGCGTTCTATCGCTTCGATGAGAGTCAGGTGCCGGACTTCCACCTGCAACTGGGCCAAACGAAAATCCTGAGCACAGCGGACGTGGAGCCCTACGTGAAGGCCGGCGGCACGAACCCCGTGGTGGACCTGCTCATCTACCATCTCGCGACGAAACGCACCGTGCGCGTGGATGTGCGCGACGGCCGCCCGTTCGACAACGCCGTCGTCGGCCACTACGTCTATGGCGTCTCGTGGACAAGCGATGGCAAGGAACTGCTCTTCCACCGCACCAATCGGCGACAGAACATTTTGGAGTTCTGCGCCGCAAATCCAGAAACCGGAAAGTGCCGCGTCATCGTCCGCGAGGAATGGCCCGCCAGCTGGACAGAAAACTTACCGACGATTCGCTGGCTCAAGGACGGCCAGCGCTTCATCTGGTCCTCCGACCGCACGGGCTGGCGGAACTATTACCTCTACGACCGCGGCGGAAGGTTGCTGACCACGCTCACGCGACACGAGTTCGAAGTCGCCGGCATCGTGCGCGTGGATGAGGATGCCGGGCGGCTGCACTACCTCGCGCGCAGCGGCGATAATCCGATGAAGTTGCAGCTCCATCGCGTGCGTCTCGACGGCACCGATGACACGCGCCTGACCGACCCTGCATTCCATCACACGGTGGACTTCGCACCGGACGGAGAGCACTTCGTGGACATCGAGCAAACCCACAACCAACCGCCCACGAGCTGGCTGCGCGCGGCGGACGGCACCATTTTCGGGCGCTTGGCCGCGAGCGACTTGACCCGCGCCAAGCAGCTTGGGCTCAAGCCCGTCGAGTTGCTTCGCTTTAAGGCGGCGGACGGGGTCACCGAACTCTTCGGTATGCTGCACTTCCCGTCAAATTTCCGTGCGAGCCGTAAATACCCGCTGCTCGTCAGTGTGTATGCCGGGCCGGAAACGGTCGGCGCGCGGGAGACTTTCACACTGCCACACCCGCTCACGGAGTTTGGCTTTCTCGTCGCGACCTTCGACTCGCGCAGTGCCAGCGGGCGCGGAAAGCAGTTCCTTGATGCCATTTACCAGAAGCTCGGCCTCGTAGAAGTGGACGACCAGGCCGCTGGTGTAAAGTCGCTTTGGTCGCGGCCCTATGTTGATCGCAGCCGCGTCGGCATCTTTGGCTCGTCCTACGGCGGCACCGTCTCCGCCACCGCACTGTTGCGGCATCCGGAGGTGTTCCACGCGGCGTGCAGTTCGTCGGCGGTCACCGACTATCGCAACTACGACAGCATCTACGCCGAACGGTATATGTGGATTCCGCAAGAGGCAAAGGCTGCCTACGATGCGGCGGCCATCATGACTTACGTGCGGAACTTGAAGGGGCGGTTGATGCTTTTTTACGGAACGGCAGACGACAATGTGCATCCGAACAACACCATGCAGCTCATTGCCGCCCTTCAACGCGCGGGCAAGAGCTTCGAGGTTCAGGTAGGCCCCGACCTCGGCCATGTGAGCATCAATCGCGACCGCATGATGGAATTCTTCATCGAAAACCTTGTGCGGCGATGAGCAACGCGCTAGCCAATTTGCGGACTGAGCAAAAATTTACTTAACACTTATCCGAATCGCGAGTTTTCTCACGACGGCTGCTATCAACCAACCATGAAACCTCACTGGACCGGTGTCTTTCCCGCCTGCACAACTCAACTCAAGAAAGACCAATCCCTCGATCTCCCTGCCACGGCGCAGCACTTTGAGGTGCTGATCCAAAGCGGTGTCAGCGGACTCATCGTGTGTGGCTCGCTTGGTGAGAATCAAACGCTCGATCCCGACGAGAAGCGCGCTGTCGTGCGCTGCGCCCTCGAGGCCGCGCGCGGGCGGGTGCCGGTTCTGAGCGGGGTGGCGGAGTCCTCCACTCGTGCCGCCGTTCGTTACGTGCGCGATGTGGCTCAGCTCGGCGCGGCGGGTGTGATGCTCATGCCGCCCATGAGTTACAAAGGCGACCCCCGCGAGAGCATGAATTACCTTCGCACCGTGGCGAGGGACGGCGGGTTGCCCATCATGATTTATAACAACCCCCTCAGTTACGCGAATGATATTACCCCCACGCTCTTCGCCGAATTGGCGGACGAACCGCGCTTCGTCGCCATCAAGGAAAGCTCCGGCGACCCGCGCCGCATCACTGAAGTGCGCAACGCCGTTGGCAACCGCTACGCACTCTTCACCGGCGTGGACGACTTGTTGCTCGAAGCTGCGATCCTCGGCATTGACGGCTGGGTGGCGGGCACGGGCATTGCCTTCCCCGCTGAAAACCAGTGCCTGTGGGACCTCACTCGCGCCGGCCGTTGGGACGAGGCGCGCGCGCTTTACCGCTGGTTCCAACCGCTGCTCAAACTCGATACGCACGTCCACTTCATTCAATACATCAAGCTTTGCGAACAGGAGACGGGCCTCGGCGTCGAGTGGGTGCGCGCCCCGCGCCTGCCCATCGCCGGCGATGAGCGGAAAGCCGTGCTGAAAATTATCCGTGGCGCAATCACCCAGCGCCCCAAGCTTCCGAAACGCCGCCAGTAACCATCATCAGGAGATCCATCGCGCGCCAAAATCTATGAAACTTCCAAGCTTTTACATCGTGCTCACGCTGCTCAGCGCTCCATACGCCCACGCGCAGGCCCCGAATGTGCCACTGCACGCTACTGATGCGCGCGAGAGAGACGCCCTTATCGCTGCGGCTGGGAAGCTCCGAGAGGCTGGAGTATTCGTGCCTGAGGCCACGCTCATCGGCCAACTAGCGCGCTCGAACTGCGTGCTCACGCTGCCCGCCCCGCGTAAATCTCGCCTCACGGGACGCGAGCTTTGGGCTGCTGCCCGCGACGCGCACATTCGCGTGGGCTGGAGCTTCCTCTGCACCCGTTGCAGCAACTGGCATCTTGATCTCGCCGGTGGTTACGCGCTTACGAAGGATGGCGCGGTCGCCACTTGCCAGCATGTCATCAAGCGACCCGCGAACTTTAAGGAGGGCTCGCTAGTCGCCGCCGACGAAGCCGGCAATGTGTTTCCCGTCCTTGAAATCCTCGCTGCCGACGCCCGCACAGACGCCTGCATCCTCCGCATCAATGCGCGCGACTTAAAGCCGTTACCGCTGGCCACCGACATCACGCCCGGTGACCGCGCCTTTTGCTTCAGCGACCCGCTCGGACAGCGCGGTTACTTCAGCGATGGCATTGTGAACCGCTTCCTCGCTCGCAACTCCGGCAGCACAAATCTTCCGCCCGTTACGCGCCTCAACGTCACCACCGACTGGGCTCCTGGCTCCAGTGGTTCAGCCGTGCTGGACGAGTTTGGCAACGCCATCGGTCACGTAACCACCATCACTACCTTGCCTAGCGCGCCTGCACCAAAGGCCGGTGAGGCTCCTGCCTTTAAGGCCGAGCGGACGCTCATCACGCTGCATGAGGCCGTAAGCGCGCGCGACATCCTCGCCTTGATCCAAAAGCCCGGCAAACGATGAAGCGCATCCAAGTCATTGACTCCCACACCGGTGGCGAGCCGACGCGTGTTGTCATCAGTGGCGGCCCCGACCTCGGCGGCGGCAGCGTCGCGAACCAACTGAGAATTTTCCGCGATCACCACGACAAGTTCCGCTCCGCCGTCGTCAATGAACCGCGCGGCTCCGATGTGCTGGTGGGTGCGCTCCTCTGCCCGCCCGCCGACAAGTCCTGCATCACGGGCGTCATCTTCTTCAACAACGTCGGCGTCCTCGCCATGTGCGGCCACGGCACCATCGGTCTCATCGTCACCCTCGCGCACCTCGGGCGCATCAGCCCGGGTGAGCACCGCATTGAGACCTGCGTGGGTGTCGTGACTGCGACCTTGCACGTGGACGGCTCAGTGTCCGTGGCCAATGTTACAAGCTGGCGCAAGGTCAGGGGCGCGACGATTGAAGTCACTGGCCTTGGCAAGATTTCCGGCGATTTAGCTTGGGGCGGTAACTGGTTCCTCCTCGTCGAAAACCACGGTCTTGCCCTCGACCTAAAAAATGTCGAGCAACTTACGGACGCGAGCTGGCGCATCCGCCAAGCCGTGAACGCGCAAGGCTATCCCGAGGTGGACCACGTTGAGTTGTTCGGCCCGCCGCAGTCCGGCGGCGACTCACGCAGCTTCGTCCTCTGCCCCGGCAAAGCTTATGACCGCTCCCCCTGTGGCACTGGCACGAGCGCGAAGCTCGCTTGCCTCGCCGCCGACGGAAAGCTCGCCGAGGGAGCGGACTGGATTCAGGAAAGCATCCTCGGCACAAAGTTCACTGGCCGCTTCCATTGGCTCGACCGCGCGAAGGGCGAAATTGCACCCGTCATCACTGGCACCGCCTCCGTCACCGCCGAGTCCACTCTTCTGCTCGATGACAAAGACTCCTTCTGTTGGGGGATTCGGTAATTTGATCTGCTCGATTTCGTCCCATGTCGAAGCACATCGTCATCATTGGCTCCGGCGTCATCGGGCTAACTACCGCTCATTACTGTGCGCGACGCGGGCATCAGGTTACACTACTGGACCGCGAAGGCCCGGCTCGCGATGGTTGCTCTTTCGGCAACTCGGGGATGATCGTGCCCAGCCATTTCATTCCGCTTGCCGCACCCGGCATGGTCGCGCTCGGGCTGAAGTGGATGTGGAATGCGGAATCGCCTTTCTATATCAAGCCCCGTCTTGATTTCGGGCTATTCGATTGGGGATTCAAGTTCTGGCAGGCCGCCAGTGCTGCGCGCGTCGCCCAGGCCGCTCCATTATTGCGGGACTTAAGTTTTGCCAGCCGCGCGTGTTTTGAGGAGTTAGCTGGGATGTGGGGCAACGACTTTGGCCTCACCAAGCGTGGCTTGCTCATGCTTTGCAAAACTCAGCACGGGCTGGACGACGAGGCCAAGTTCGCCGCCCGTGCCAACGCGCTGGGCGTTCCCGCACAGGTCCTCGACGCGAAAGCCGCCGCCGCTCTAGACCCCGACATCACCATGGACATCGCCGGTGCCGTGCTTTTCCCCAAGGACGCACACCTCACGCCTGGCCGCTTCATGGCCGCGCTCCGCGCGCAATGCGAGGCCGCTGGCGTCCGCTTCAAGTGGAACACCGAGGTGACCGGCTTCGCGCGCGAAGGGAAGCAGCTTAAAGCCGTTCGCACTACGCACGGGGAATTTACGGCGGACGAAGTTGTGCTTTGCGGCGGCGCATGGTCGCCGTTACTGGCAGATGAGCTTGGATTACACCTGCCAATCCAAGCCGGCAAGGGTTACAGCCTCACGCTGCCCAAGCCCCGGCAACTCCCGCAGCTCTGCTCCATTTGCACCGAGGCCCGCCTCGCCGTCACGCCGATGGGCGGCGCACTCCGCATCGGCGGCACGATGGAAATCGCCGGCCTCAACGAAGACATCAACCCTGTGCGCGTGCGCGGCATCATCAAGTCTGCGCTGAAGTATTTCCCTGCGTTCAAGGAGTTGGACTTCGACGGCATCCAGCCGTGGCGCGGCCTGCGTCCCTGCTCCCCAGACGGTCTGCCCTATATCGGGCGGACAGCGAAATTTGCGAACCTCTCCTTCGCCGCCGGCCACGCGATGATGGGCCTGAGCCTCGCCCCCATCACCGGGCGTCTTATGGCGCAAATCCTCTCTGATGAGCTACCAGAATTTGAGCTTAGCCTGCTCTCCCCCGACCGCTACAACTAACCCATGAAATCCACTTTTATAACTGCGCTCTTACTGATGCTCTCGTGCGTGGTCGCTGCCACTGCTGATGTTGAAATGCCACGCGCCGCCCGCTCCATTCACCTTGGCTTCCCCGCACCGGATGCGCTCGCATTTTACAATGAGGTTGTCGTGGATCAATCAGTCAACGGCAGTTACTTCATGGCGTGCGGCTGGAACACCGGTTACTTCGGCATTCAGCAAATCCGCAACCCTAACGATAAGGTTGTCATTTTCTCCGTGTGGGATCCGACTAAAGGTGACGATGCGAAAGCTGTTCCGCTGGAGCAGCGTGTAGAAGTGCTCTTTGAGGGCGAGGGAGTGAAAGTGAGCCGTTTCGGTGGCGAAGGCACCGGTGGCAAGAGTATGTTTCCGCACGTGTGGACGGTTGGCGAAACCAACCGTTTTTTCGTCGAGGCGAAGGTGGAAGGCGATAAGACGGCTTACACCGGTTGGTTTTACATGAACGAGAAACGCACATGGAAAAAACTTGTGACCTTCCGCACAAAGACCGGGGGCAAACCGTTGCGCGGACTTTACTCATTCGTCGAGGACTTTCGCCGCGACACGCGGAGCGCCACCGAGGTGCGCAGCGCGCGCTTCGGCCACGGCTGGGTTCGGACGCTTACCAACGATTGGCAACCGCTTGCGAAGGCACGCTTCACCGCATCGAACGCAAAGACCGAGGCAAAAGAAACTATCAACGCTGGCTTGCGCGACGAATGGTTTTTCCTCACGACCGGCGGCGAGACAAAGCAGGCGCAGGCGCTCAATCAGTTTATCGAGCAGGTCCCCGCCGGGGCGCGTCCCCTGGACTTACCGGCTATGAAATGACCATATGAATTCAACCTCAGCTCTTGTATCAGCAACCGGTTCAAGCCAGTTTCATGCGCCGCTCGTTCAGCGAACAGTTCCAAAGGTTTATTCACGGCTTACCTTGCTTCCTGCGTTGTTCTTTATTCTCTGCGCTACGGCCGCCCCCGCGCTTCAGACGCGCCACGTCCTCCTCGTCATGGCTGATGGCGTGCGCTGGCAGGAAGTTTTCACTGGCGCGGAGGAGCAACTCATCAGCAAAGAGCACGGCGGCGTCACGAAGACCAACGACCTCCGCAAAGCCTACTGGCGCGACACGCCCGAGGCGCGGCGCGAGACGTTAATGCCCTTCTTCTGGGGCACGCTTGCCAAGCAAGGCCAGCTCTATGGCAACCAGCATAAGGGCAGCACCGCGCATGTCACCAACGGCAAGAACTTCTCCTACCCCGGCTACAGCGAGATTCTCTGCGGCTTTTCCGACCCGCGCATTGACAGTAATGCCAAGAAGCCCAACGCCAACGTGACGGTGCTGGAGTGGTTGAACCAAAAGCCCGCCTTCGCTGGACGCGTCGCGGCCTTCGGCAACTGGGACGTGATTCCCTACATTATCAACCGCGAGCGCAGCCAAATTCCCGTCTGGACTGGCTTTGAGAAGACCGACCCAAAGCTCAATGCGCACTGGGCCATGTTGGAGAAGCTAATCGCTGACCACACGCCAACGTGGGGCACGCTGATGACTTACGACACCTTTATCCATGCCGCCGCGCTGGAGCATTTCAAGACCAAGAAGCCCCGTCTCATGTATGTCGGCTACGGCGAGCCGGACGAGTGGGCGCACGAAGGCCGTTACGACTACTATCTCCACAGCGTTCAGCATTTCGACGACTTCGTGCGCCAGCTTTGGGAAGCCGCGCAGGCTGACCCAGAAATGCGGGGTCACACGTCACTGCTGCTCGTGACCGACCACGGACGTGGCACGAGCAATGCGTCGTGGAAAAGCCACGGTCAAAGCATCGGTGACTCACGTTACATCTGGTTGGGCGTGCTCGGCCCCGACACACCCGCGCTGGGTGAGCGCACAAACGTGCCGACGGTGACGCAAAATCAAATTGCGTCCACCGCTGCCGCGTTGCTCGGTTTCAATTATAAGGCCGAGCAACCGCAGGCCGGCCCCGTGCTGGTGGATGCGCTACCTAAGACAACCCGGTGATAGCCGACTTAAGGAGACTTAAATTGGACTCCGCATTCTGCACACCGCCCTGCGCATTTGAGGATACAGCCTCCTCGCGTCGGCTGTTATCCGATGAGTGGCTCCTCCTCAACTCCGGTCCCTGCGCCCCTGCCTTCAACATGGCATTGGACGAAGCCTTGCTGGAAGCCGTCGCCAGCCTCGGCCGGCCTGTGCTGCGCTTCTTCTCGTGGGTAGAACCAGCCGCCACCTTTGGTTACTTTCAGCGTTACGCGGAGATTGCGCGCGCCACCCAGCTGCGCCCGCTCATCCGTCGCCCGACCGCTGGTGGCCTCGTCCCACACGACGCAGACTGGACTTACAGCGTAGTGATTCCGCCGACGCACCCGTGGCACGCGCTCAACGCCGTGGACAGCTACCGCCGGATGCACGAGTGGATTCGCGCCGCCCTCGCCCGTCTCGGCGTGGCGACGGAGCTGGCCAACTGCTGCCGCAAGACCGCGCCGGGACAATGCTTCGTAGGCTGGGAGAAATTCGACGTGCTCTGGCAGGGCCGCAAAATTGCCGGCGCAGCACAGCGGCGGAATAAGCTGGGCTTGCTCATCCAAGGCTCCGTGCAGCCGCCGCCGATGGGTTTGGAGCGCAAGGGCTGGGA
>VHDH01000125.1 GCA_016871445.1 Verrucomicrobiota bacterium
TTTCATACACTCTCTCTCCCTCATCTCGACCGATCTTGAGCGCGGCATGAAGAAGTAAAAGAAGTGCCTCGCTCCGGGAAGAAACCGGCTCGACACATTTGGCAATGGCGAGCGCTTCGCTCAAACTCTTGCGAGCATTCTTTTTGAAATCACGCTCCGCTAAAGCGGCAATCTCCCAAGCCCGAACCGCTGACCTCTTGTAATCATCCTCACATTCCCGGGCGGCTGTCGCCGCCTCAGATGCTATGGCAACTGGATCACCGTCTGTAAATCTTGCCACCCAAGATAATCCCTGCGCCCGAAACCACGGCTCGTTTATTTTGCGCGCCTGAGTGAGCGCTTTATTCGGACTGCTCTTCGCAAGGGTAGATGTGTGGTCTCGCTGGGATGTGGCGCTCACGGATTTTGCTACGCAGGCTAAAGCGGAGGCGGGACGCGCTGTCCTACTTGGTCAGTTCTCCCGAATCTTCCCCTCTTTGATGAGCTTCCGCAGCTTGGGCACGATGACCGCGCTGCAATAGCCATTCCGGTTCCAGTTCAGGTTGAAGTAATTCTGGTGGTAGTCCTCCGCCGCGTAAAAGTTCTTCAGCGCGGCGACCTCCGTGACAATCGGATCCTTCCAGCCGGATTGCGCCTTCTTCTTCGCCTCCTCGGCGGCGGTCTTCTGCGCGTCGTTCGCATAGAAGATGCACGAGCGATACTGCGGGCCGGTGTCCGCGCCTTGGCGGTTCAGCGTGGTCGGGTCGTGCGACGCAAAGAACACCTCGAAGAGCGTTGCCAGCGTAACGGTCTTCGGGTCGAACTCCACCTGAATGACCTCGGCGTGGCCAGTGGTCTTGGTGCAAATCTGCTCGTAAGTCGGCTTGACGACATGACCACCGGAGTAACCGGAGACAACCTTCTTGACCCCGTTAACACGCTGGAAGACAGCCTCGGTGCACCAAAAGCAACCTCCGCCGATGATAAGCTTCTCGGTGGCCGCTTTTGAGTCGGGGCCAGGTTTGGCGGATTCCTTCGGTGTATCTTTGGGTTTGGAGTCGGCGGCGTTCATGGTGAAGGCAAGCGCTGGCAGCACGGCGAGCAGCGGCAAGGATTGACGGCGGTTCATAGTTGAGGCGCGGCGGTTTAGGCGCGCGTATGTTGGACGACCCGGCACGACAAAATTTACACGGGGAATTCGCCGGAGCGAAGGAGAAATACAGTGAAACTGGCAGCGCCATCGGTGAGCATGCTTTCTCGTCGCCTTGCAAGAGCCCATGATTTTAAACCTGATAGGCTCGACAAATTTCCGTCATTGTCCCCCGGCCATCGCCGTGGCCGGCTTAAGGATGATGTCCAGCATGGTGTGTCAAGGTCCTTGCCTACCACGCCCCAAAACTTCGCGGAACCCGCTGGACAATTTTCTAGCGAAGGAGGAAGGCCAGCAGGTCAGCAGCTTCTTGGGCAGTTAGGGCGGTGAGCAATCCTTCCGGCATCGCGGAGAGCGCGGAGGGGCGCGTGGATCTGACTTCGGCGAGCGGCACGCGTCGCTCAGTGCCATCTTCGAGACGCAAGAAAAATTCTGTGGCGGTGCTCTTCTTAAGGAAGCCAGTTAGCTCAGTGTCGTCGCGGAGAATAACCGAGTGAGTGCGGTGCTCGGGGGCCACGAGGAGGTTAGGCTGCGTGATGTGCGTGAGCAGCGCAGCGCGGTCGTATTTGCGGCCGATGTCGGTGAGTTCCGGGCCGAAATCGCGGCCCACGCCGTGCGCGCGGTGACAGCGGACACACTGGCCGCCGGACTCGTTGGCGAAGACGGCGCTGCCGCGCTTGGCATCCCCGCGCAGCGCGAGCACTTCGGACGGGGGAAAGTCCGAACCGAGCGTACGGCGGCGTTGCTCAGGCGGGAGAAAGCGAGAGAAAAGGTCGCGAACGAGCAAACTCGATGCCTTTCGGGCAATGTCACGGTGCTGCTCAGTTATCGTGGGTTCGAAAGAAAGTAAAAGCGCGGTGTTAGGATGGAGGTTCTCGTTCGTGCCAACTTGGACTACTGCACCTTCATTCGGGCCGATTTTTCTGGAGAGAGATGCAATCCAATCTCGCACCAGCTTTGCTCCGGCTTCATCGACCGTCCGCGATCCCGTCATCGGCATATGCCCCGCGCCTTCCGTCGCGATGCGCCAGAGCAGCGCGGAGCTGTAGGGCCGGCCCGGCGCGATGACCCGTGCGTCGGTCAGGCCGAAGTCGCCGCGCGCAGGCCTCACGTCGAGCACGCGCGCAGCGTCGAGCTTCTTGTCAATGTTCAGGTGCGAGGGAACGGCCCCGCCCGCGCCGTTGCGGTGGCAGGCGGCGCAGTTGGCGTGCAGCCATGAGCGGGCGCGGAGTTCGAGCGGCTGCGCGGCGTCGTGCGGGTTGACGAGGCGGGCGAGGTTCTTAGGCAGGTTCTTCACTTCGATTAGCCCGCGCTCTTCGAGGCGGCGCAACTCGCTAGGCGCGTTGGTGGTCTGGCGTTTAGCTGGGGCGTAGTTCGCCGCGCCGAGTTGCAGCCAGTTGAAGCTGACGGTTTCGTTTGCCCATGCGTTATGGCAACGCAGGCATTCAGCACGGCTGTGAAAGCGCCACGGGATTTCGCGGCGGCCACCGGGCGCGGAGGCATCCGTCACATTAAACGTGTCGCCCGCGCCTTCGTCGGGCACGAGGTCTGCGTCGGTCTGCGCGGCATTCCAGCGGTAGGAGTAAGGATTCCATGTGCGGCCATCGAAGTGTAAGAGCTGCGTCTCGACACGCTGAGCGCTGGCGGCATCGCCTTTCTTAAGTTCCAGCGTGAGCGTGCGGGCCAAGACGGTGTCTGTGGGGAAATGCCACATGAATCCGGAGATGATTTTGCGAGCGTTGGTAGTGACGATGACCCCGTCGCCGGGAATGGCGAGGTGGTGCCGCGCGACTGCGCCGTCATTCCACATGGGCGTAGCGGGCGCATAAGGCTCGACGCCGGACGCGGGCGCGAGGGGTTTGAGCGAGACGAACAGGCCAGTTTGGGAGAGCTTACGGGGGAAGGCTTGATTCGCGGGCGGTGCAGGGTTGGGCACGAAGCGCCAGAAGCCACTGTTGTGATCGAGAATGAGCAGCTCGCCATCGGCGTCTTCGGCGAAGGAGACGGGCTTAAGCGAGGTTTTGCATAGCTCGACGTTGGACAGCAGCTTGTCGCCGTCGTGGCGGAGCGCCCAGAACTTGCCGGTCTCCCAGTCGCCGTAGATGTAAGTGCCTTTGAGCTGTGGGAATTTTTTCCCGTTGTAGAAGCGCCCGCCGGTGACGCTCGCGCCTTCGCGGTGCGGGATGGCGACGATGGGCGGCAGGATGGGGCCGGGGCCGGGCTTCACGTCGGTGCGGACGCGGGTGTTCGGGCCTTCGGTGATAGGCCAGCCGTAATTGCCTCCGCGCTGCACGCGATAAATCATTTCCCACTGTTCCCAGCCCACGTCGCCCACCCAGAGCCGGCCGTCCGGGCCAAAGCTGGTGCGGAAAGGATTGCGGAAGCCGAACGCCCAAATCTCCGGCCGCGCGCCGGGCGTGCCGACGAAGGGATTGTCCTTGGGCACGGCGTAGTTGTTCGTGCCCTCGGTGCGGTCCACGTCAATGCGCAGGATGCACGCGAGCAAGTCGGAGTTGTCCTGGCCGGTGAGCTTGAGGCCGTCGGGTGGGTCCGGCTCGGCGGCGTCGCCGGTCGAGATGTAGAGGAAACCGTCGGGGCCGAAGACGAGCGTGCAGCCGTTGTGCCCGCCGCCGAGCCACGAGACGATGGGCCGCTCGCTGGCGGGGTCGAGCCGGAGCGGTTCGAGCGACGTGGCAGTGAAGCGCGAGACGCGCGCGCCGTTCTCGCGGTTGAAGCCCTCGTTGTGGTTGATGAAGACAAAGCGGTTCGTCGCGAAGCCGGGGTGGAAGGTGAAGCCGATGGGCCGCGCAGCGGAGCGGAACTCGCGGCAATCGAGCGCGAGGTCGATGTCCGTGCCGGGGTCGCTGGGACGGAAGGAAAGCAGCTTACCGCCCTCCTGCATCACCACCCAACGGTCGCTGCCGGGCTGGCGCATGAACTCGACGGGGCGGTCGAAGGTGCGCTGTGGAAAGACGCGCTCGACGGTGAACGGCGCGGGCGGGTTCGGCGAGCCGGTGACGCGCGAGGTGGTCCACGGCGTGCGCGGGGCGGCCGTAGCCGCACCGGAAACGAGAACTGCGAACGCAAGAAGGGGGCGGAAAAAGGTCGGACCGCTCATGTGTTCAGCGGCGTTTTAGACGGCGAGGGCGGGCTTGGCGAGCGAACTTCTTGCTACTGGTAGTTTAGCCCGTTAGCCATGCGGAGGGAGTCCACATCGTTCACGCCGACGTTGAAGCCGCCATTGAGCGGATTGCCCGTGGCTGACGTGCGTTGGGTCGGGTGGGTCATGTCATTGAATTGCTGGTTGACCCGAATGAATGCGCCCCTCCAAACCCAATTCTCCACATGGCCATCGGCGAAGGAGATGGCCGCTCCGTTGTTATGCCGCCCGGATGGCGGGTTCCAAGTCGTCCAAGCGCCGCCCTAGAGCGCGCTTAGTGGCCGAATCCCGGCTGCGCCGTTGTCAATGCTAACGGGGTTTTCCTCCAGAAAGATGATCACGTCCGATGGCTTCTGAATCTCAGCGATGCGTTTAACACTTTGGGGAACGACCGCACAGTTCACGCCTACGGACATCGCGTAGGAGCGGTGGTGCGGGATCGCGGCTGGCGTGCCCGCCACCGTCTTGGCCCGTGTGCCGGGGCAGACGTAAATCTTTTCCGTGTTGCGTTGGTGTAGTTGGGGCCACCGAGCTGGACATTGCCCTGAATCCACGCGTTCGGCTCAGCCGACGTGGCGGCGGCTGGGGCATTGTTGTTGGAGATAATTTTGTCCTCGTGGTCATCCGAATACATCGTGATGGCCAACTCCAGTTGCTTGAGCCCGTTCAAGCATTGCGTGCCGTGGGCCTTCTGCTTGGCCTTGCCCAAGGCCGGTAACAGCATCCCCGCCAGAATCGCGATGATCGCGATGACGACGAGTAGTTCGATAAGGGTAAAACCAGCCGGGCGGACGGAGGGTTTTACGGTCATGGCTTTCAGTTGCATTACTGGATAACTACCAGACCAAGGCTCGCGCTTGTCAATTCTCACTTCGCCCGCACATTCTCAGGCAGTTATGTCTTCTGCCCGCCGCCACTTCGCCAGCGACAACTACGCCGGAGTCTGTCCCGAGGCGTGGCGCGCCCTCGAAGCCGCCAACGCCGGCCACGCGCCCAGCTACGGCGACGACCGCTGGACCGCCGAGGCCGCCGACCTGCTGCGACACACTTTTGGCATGGCCTGCGAGGTGTTCTTCGTCTTTAACGGCACGGCGGCCAACTCCCTCTCGCTCGCGTCGCTCGGCCAGTCGTTCCACAGCATCCTCTGCCACGAGACCGCGCACGTGGAGTCCGACGAGTGCGGCGCGCCGGAGTTCTTCAGCAACGGCATGAAGGTGCTCACCGTCCCCGGCGCGAACGGGAAGATTGACCCCGCCGGCATCGAACGGATGGTAAAGAAACGCTCCGACGTGCATTACCCCAAGCCCCGCGCCGTGAGCGTCACGCAGAGCACGGAGCTGGGCACGGTCTATTCCATCGCGGAGCTGAAAGCCATCTGGGCCAAGACCAAACAACTCGGCCTGGGCCTGCACATGGACGGCGCGCGCTTCGCCAACGCCGTGGCGTCGCTTGGGTGTGCGCCGCGCGAAGTGACATGGGAGGCCGGCGTGGACGTGCTGTGCTTCGGCGGTACCAAGAATGGCACAGCGGTGGGCGAAGCGGTGGTGTTCTTCAACCGCGAGTTAGCGTGCGAGTTTGACTATCGCTGCAAGCAAGCCGGCCAGCTCGCCTCGAAGATGCGCGTGCTCTCCGCGCCCTGGGTTGGGATGCTTAAGGATGGCGCGTGGCTCCGGCACGCCGCGCACGCGAACGCGATGGCCGCGCTGCTCCATGATGAATTGGTGAAGCTGCCCGAGCTGCGGCTCATGTTCCCGCGCCAGGCCAACGCGGTCTTCATCGAGATGCCGCCGTGGCTCATCGTGGCGCTGCGGGCAGCGGGCTGGAAGTTTTACACCTTCATCGGCCAGGGCGGCTGCCGCCTCATGTGCGCCTGGGACACGACGGAGGCGGACGTGAATTCATTTGTTGCTGATGTGAAGCGCCTGTTGGTCGAGGCGCCCAAGGATATCCCCATCGGCTCGGCAAACCACCGCAAGCTATGAGCCCCTGCCTCACGCAAGGCACGCGAAGGATGCAGAGGAATCCAACTATGTCGGCTTGGCGTCCTTGGAGTGAGGCGAACGCCCTTTTTTCCAACGCGCAGGCAAACGCCTACAAATTTCGGGCAGGCGAATGGCGCGGACGAAGATTGCCCGGGAGGTCTCATTTCTTTGCCAGCAGCGGGAGTTAAAAATCTGCTGCTCGGACAGTCATTGTCCCACTGTCACCCGCAAACTGGCGGCGTGAAAAACATCCTGCTGCCCAATTGGAAACAATACTCCAAACCCGTGGCTTGCTTCGGCAAAGCCACACTCCACCGCCACCGCAATGGTCGCTATGAGCTGCGCGGCGGCTCGCCCGCCGAGCGCGCCGAAGCACAGGAATGGGCCTCGCTCTTTCAGCACGACGCAGTGTTTACGCCTGCGCCAACCGCGACGCACCGATGACCAGGTAGGCCGCCTAGGGAAAATCCCCGAGCCAGCAAACAGATTTTCGCCTCGCAAAAAGGCCGGTTTTCGGGTTAGTTGTAGGTGTGTTGTCCGTCCTGAGACAACTGCTGTACGTCGGGCTGCTGCTAGCCGCTGCACGCCCCGGGCGCGCAGCGGAGGAGGTCGAGTTCCGCTTCCGCGAGCCGCAGCTGGTCGCGTATCGCGTGGCCATACCCGCCGGCGCGCGGGTCACCGCCACGTTGCGACCAGAACTACCCGCCCGCCGCGCGGATGATCCGACGCAAACCGTAGACCTCACCAGCCGCATTTCGCTCCGGTTGGCCAACGGCGTGGACGTGAACGCGCTGATCGCCGACACGAAGCTCGTCGTGTCGCGCGTTTTTGCCCCACAGTGGTTTGTGCTCCAAGCCCCGGACGCGTGGACCGCCGCGCGCGAAGCGGAGCGGCTCGCGACCTTGCCAGGCGTGCTGGCCGCACATCCAATACGGCGCTTTCCCCTGCGCACCAACGGGCCTTATGCCGCACGATTTAATGACCGACTCCTCCCCAACCAATGGAACTTGGAGAACCGGGATGCCAACGGCAGTTCATTGGGAGCGGACTTGAACGTGCGCGCCGCATGGCCGTTTACTAAAGGCACAGGCGTGCTCATCGCCATCGCGGACAACGGGGTGGAGATAAGCCATGCTGAGTTTTCAGAAGCCGCAGCCGGCCAACCGCATTACAACTTCGACAGCGGCAATACCAACGGCGCACAACTACTTTCATCAGACAACCACGGCACCGCTGTCGCCGGCTACGCGGTGGCGCGTGGCAACAACGGCGTGGGCATCAGCGGCGTCGCGCCGTCTGCCAGCCTAGCCGCGTGGAAAATGCTGGGGGCCACCGAGGAACAAATCGGTGTGATGTTCCAATACATGAGCAACTTGGTCAGCGTACAGAATCATAGTTGGCTGATCAGTGGCCCAGGCTTGAAACCAATCAGCGCGATGGCCGCAGTCGGCCTGTCCAACGCGCTAACGTTCGGGCGCGGTGGACGAGGTGTCCTCATGGCGCGAGCCGCTGGCAATGAACGTGATGATGCCGCCAACGCCAATGACCAGGCTTACACCGGTGACCCGCGTGTGATCACCGTGGCCGGCGCGCGCATCACCGGGCGCGTGGCCAGTTACAGCACGCCGGGCGCGTCCGTGCTCGTGGCCGCGCCGGTAGGTGATACCGGCATGAACGCGCCACCCACCACTGATCGCACTGGCTCCTCCTTCGGCTACAACGCTGGAACGTCCTTTCCAGATGACTCGGCGGACTATGCCTTCAATTCGCTTAGTCCGCAGGGCACGTCCTTCGCCGCGCCCCAAGTTGCCGGTCTGTGCGCGCTACTGGTCGGAGCCAACACCAATCTCACCATCCGTGACGTGCAGCAAATCCTCGCGCTCTCTTCGCGCCACTACGACCTAGCCGACCGCGACCTTGCCACCAACGGGGCGGGCCTGCGCGTCAGCCACAACCTCGGCTACGGCGTGCCGGACGCGGGCTTGGCCGTGCGGCTCGCGCAAGTCTGGTCCAATCGCCCGCCTGCCACCACTCTCACGCTGGTCTCGAACGTGACCCAGGCGATTCCCGACGCCGGCTTCCTGGTGCGTGCGACCGGCGCGAATGTGCCGGCTGAACTGGGAAGCATCGTGGGATTGATGCCCGAGGAAGGCCTGCACCCGGAAGCAGCTCCCGGCGAAAACCTCCGGCCCGACTCGCCCACTGCCAGCCTGCCGCTGGTATTCGTCGGCCAGGCCACCAACGCCTTATCCACGAACCTCGTGGGCAAGGGCGCGCTCATCCAGCGCGGCAACTCGACCTTCCACGAGAAAATCCAGCGCGCCCAAGATGCGGGCGCGGCGTTCGCGGTCATCTACGACAATGCCGCCAGCAACAACCTCGTGAGCATGCAACTCTCCAGCGGCGTGCTGGCTATCCCCTCCATCTTCATCCACCAGACCAATGGAGAACTGCTCGCGGCAGTCGCACAGACCAACGCGGACCTGCGCGTGCGGCTGGAACTCGATGCCGCGCGTCAGACTTTTGTCGTCACCAATCAGATGAGCTGCGAACACGTCGGCGTGCGGGTGCTGACCACGCACAACTTACGCGGCAACCTTCGCATCACGGTCATTTCGCCCGCCGGTACCCGCAGCATCCT
>VHDH01000126.1 GCA_016871445.1 Verrucomicrobiota bacterium
TATTGCGCCGAGTGTCATGGCGCGACGAAGTCGAAGGGGGACTTTCAGATTGGGCAGTTGAAGGTCGCGGCGAATCAGGCGGATGCCGAAAACTGGCAGCTCGTGCTCGACAATCTGCAACTCGGTGAGATGCCGCCGAAAGAGGCGAAGCAGCATCCGAAACCGGCGGAGGTCGAGAAAGTTACATCCTGGATTCAGGGCGAGATCGCTCGTGCTGCAGTCGCACTCAAAGGAACCGGCGGCGAAGTCGTGCTGCGGCGACTCAACCGTGTGGAATATCAAAACACGATCGCCGATCTCTTCGACGTGCATGGAGACTTCACAGCGGGTTTTCCTGAGGACCTGCGCGAGCACGGCTTCGACAACAACGGTGCGGCGCTCATGCTCTCTGCCGCGCAGTTGCAGGAATACATGAAGGCCGCCGACTTCATCCTGACTCGCGCCATCGCGCCTGCCGCGCGACCCGAGACCAAGCGCAAGACCTTCACGCTGCACGACGAGAATCGACAAGCGATCGATGCGTCCAGAAAGAATCTCGCGAGCCGACTGGAGAAATTCGACAGCCTGACGCCGCAGGAAAAAGCCAACACGCGCAAGGCCGAAGAGGCGGCCAAAGCGAACCCCGACTCGCACGGCTATCGCTTCCCGGTGTTCGAGGGCGGCACGCTGCGACCGCCGAAGCCGTCTGATGGTCCGCATCTCGATGCCGTCATGACGGTGCAGCGCTACTTCAGCGGTGAGCCTCAGACAAACCGCCACTTTCCCATCCGCCAGCTGGGCTGGTATCGCGTAAAAGCGGTCGCTTATGCGCTGAAGAATGATGGCAAGCCGGCGAGGCTGAAGTTCACCGCCGAAAAGCCATACCTTGGCTTGTTGCCGAAAGCAGTGAGCGTCTTCGCTTTCACCGATGGAACGCCGCGCGAGGTCGAGGCCATCTACTACCTCGAGCCCGGTGACCGCGTGGAGTTCACGATCATGGACGGCGCGCCTCATAGTCAGGGCCGCACGATGATTGATCAGCCGGGGCCGTTCATCGCCATTCGCTCCTTCAGCATTGAGGGACCGATGTATGAAAGCTGGCCGCCGAAGGGGCATCGCACGTTGTTCGGCGGCATCGACCCCGCGCAGCCCACTCCAGAAAAAGCCGCCGCCATCGCCGCGCATCTCGCGCCGAGGCTCTTTCGTCGCCCGGTGGATGCCGCCGCAGTCGCGAAGTACCGCGCGTTGTTCGAGAAGCTCGCGCAGACCATGACGCCGGACGAGGCGCTGCGCGGCATGTTGACCGCGATGCTGGTCTCGCCGCGTTTTCTCTATCACGAAGAACCGCCGAACGGTCCCGATGCTTATGCCATCGCTTCGCGGATGTCCTATTTCCTCTGGCGCTCGACGCCGGATGACGAGCTGCTGAAAGCTGCGGCCGATGGCGCTTTGCTCGATGCGGCTCATCGCCGCGCTCAGGCTGAGCGCATGCTGGCCGATCCGCGCTCCGGGCGATTTCTCAAGGACTTCACCGGGCAATGGCTGCGCGTGCGCGAAGTCGGCGTGATGAAAGCGAACGCAGATCTCTATCCCGAGTACGACGCCGAACTCGAAGCCGCCATGCGCGGTGAGACAGAGCACTTCATCGCCGAGATGTTCCGGCGCGACCTGCCGCTCGCCAATCTCATCGACTCCGACTGGACGATGCTCAACGAGCGGCTCGCGAAGCATTACCGCATCGCGGACGTGTCCGGTCCTGATTTCCGGCGCGTGAGTTTGGACAAGTCGCAGACGGTGCGCGGCGGAGTGCTCACTCAGGCGAGCATTCACGCGGTAACCTCGAACGGCAGCACGACATCGCCCGTGATTCGCGGCACTTGGGTGTTAGAAAAGTTCCTCGGCACGCCCGCACCGCCGCCACCGCCGGACGTGCCGGCCATCGAACCCGACATCCGCGGCGCGACGACGATCCAGGAGCAACTCGCGAAACACCGCGACATCGCGAGTTGCAACTCGTGTCATCGCAAGATCGACCCGCTCGGCTTCGCGCTGGAGAACTTCGACGTCATCGGCGGCTGGAGGAATAACTACCGTGCCCTCGTTGAGCCGCGACCCGGTGCTCGCGCGAAACGCTCCGACGGCCCGCCGGTCAATCCGGCCGATGAATGGGCGGGAGTAGGTCGGTTCAAGACCTTCCAGGAGTTCCGCGAATTGGTGAAGAAGCGAGAGGACCTCGTCACGCAAAACCTGACGCACCAACTCGCCACCTTCGCCCTCGGCAGAGCCCCCGGATTCGCCGACCGCCAACCGCTCAAAGCGATCGCGACCAACATCCAAGAGAAAAAGAGCGGCATGAAGTCGCTCGTACTCGACCTCGTTTCCAATCCCGTTTTTGCCGCGCCATGAAGCCGATTCGACCATGCAATCTGCAATCGCCGAATGCGGATTGCATGCAAGACGCAATCAGACTGACGGAGCATTCTTCTGCCTTCATTCTCCTGCCAATCATCCAGCGATCCTGAAGATGCTGGCAGAGGAATGAGGGCAGAGGAATGGAATGTAGTTTGAAATACCCCAATCTCACGTAATGAGGAGTACCTCAATCATGAACCCTCAACCCGCACTCGCTTCTCGCCGCCGCTTCCTTCGTGGAACTGGCGTTGCTCTCTGTTTGCCGTGGCTCGAATCGCTCGGCGGCGTTGCCCATGCCGCGGAGGCTGGAAAAGAGCCGCGCCGGCTGTTGCTCATCTGCCTGCCGCTCGGCATCTACCGCGAGTCGTTCGTGCCCAAGCAATCCGGAGCGGGCTACGAACTGCCCGAGTATCTCGCCCCGCTGGCTGAACTTCGGGATCGTTTTACGATCGTCTCCGGGCTCGAGCATCCGGGCGTGAGCGGCGGTCATGCTGCTCAGACGCGCATCTTCACCGGCGTGCCGTCGGCGGAGAGAAACCGCCGGTCGCTCGACCAACATGTCGCCGCAGTGCTCGGCCAGCACACACGCTTCGACTCGCTCGCCCTGAGCGCCGGGGCCAACGACTTTGGCTGGACCGACGGCGGCAGCATGGTGCCCCCGGAGAAGGACATCGGCGATGCCTTCGCCAGACTCTTTGCCGAAGAGGGCGCGGCCAATAAGACCAAAGTGCTCCGCGAGATCGGTCGCGGGAAGAGCATCCTCGACCTTGTGCTCGATGAAGCTCGCGAACTCGAAACCCGGCTGTCCCAACGCGATCGCGAGAAGCTCGGTGAGTATTTCGAATCGGTCCGCGCCACCGAGAAGCGGCTCGTGAAGTCCGAGGAATGGATTCATCAACCGAAGCCGCAGGTGAACTCGAAACCGCCCGCTCCTTTCGCCCCGGACGAGATCATCACGAACCTGCGCGGCGTCTGCGACCTGACGTATCTCGCCTTCAGGACCGACAGAACCCGCGTCATCACCTTCGGTTACTTCCGTCAGGACACCGTCGCCGTGCCCGGAGTGAATGTCGGCTATCACAACCTCTCTCATCATGGTCAGGATGAAGGCAACATCGCCCAACTGAAGCGAGTCGAACGGGCCTTCTTCGACGAGTTGAAAACGCTGCTCACAAACTTGAAGAACACGAAGGAAGGCGATGCGTCGTTGCTCGACCGCACGACGATCCTCATCACCTCGAATCTCGGCAGCGGCAACAGCCACAGCAACAAAGACCTGCCCGTGCTGCTCGCCGGAGGCCGCTTCCAACATGGCCAGCATCTGGCCGTCGCCCCCGGTAGCACGCCGCTCTGTAATCTTTATGTCAGCGTGCTGCATCAGCTCGGCTTCGACGACAAAGCGTTCGGCACTTCGACGGGTGATCTGAAAGGACTGGTGATCTCGTGATGAAATCAATCGCATTGACTCTGGCCTTCATCCTTCCCATCACCACTTTTGCTGCCGAGGAATCGCCCGAGGACGCAAAGATTCGTGACTCCATTCCGCTCGGCGGAGACTTCAAACCGAATCCGAAGGTGGGCGCGTTCGTCGTCGTGGGGCACGGAGCGCGGATCATTGTGTCGAAGGACGATGGGCAGACTTGGAAGCAGGCATTCTTCGCCGCTCCGGGTGCCGATCACGGCCCGTGGGCCACGAGTTCCGTCGCCTACACCAGCGGCGTCTTCGCCGTGCCAGTGGCCTGGGGTGGGCCGACGATCTATCTCGCTTCCGATGATGCTGTGAACTGGCGGCACCTCACCAGTGGGGCAACGAAGCTGCCCGAAGGCAAGGGCGACCCTCGTGTGATGACCGGCTTCACCCTGGGCCTTGCGGGTGGCAAGGGTGTCTTCGTCTCCAGCGGATACATGACCTTCAGCGCCACGGCGGACCTGGGCAAGACATTCACCACCTTCGGCATGTGGGGCAAGTTCAAGGACGACCCTCGCGGCAAGTTGAACACTCATCACATCGGCCCGGTGTATTGCGGCGACGCGAGCGGGCGATTCCTCGCGCTCGGCGACAATCGCGGCGATGGCGGGCCGAAGTTCGGACATCTCTTCGCCAGTGACGATCAAGGCAAGTCTTGGAAATGGCTCACGCCGAAAGGGCTTGATGCTTCGGCCGGTCGCGGCAAGATGAAGTGCAACGGAAAGCTGCTCGTCATAACTGACCCGATGGCCGCAAACGTGTGGACGAGCACCGATGCCGGCGAAACCTGGGACGGTCCGCACTCCACCGGCACGCAGCGCGCCACGCTCAGCGTCGTGAACGGCGAGTTCTGGCTCTGCGGCAAGAAGTCCCGCGCCAGCGCCGACGGCCAGACGTGGCGAGATCTCCCCGCCACTGTTCCTGAAGGACAAGTCATCGCCAGCGACAAAGGGACGCTCATCAGCATCCACCCGCAGCGATTCAACATCCAACGCAGCACCGACGGCGGCCAAACTTGGCAAGAGGTTCACGCCTTCGTCCCCGCCGACATCAAAGGCGGCGCGCAGGGCCTACGCGATGGCGCGTTCGGTCTCGTAGCGCCCTGACCGAGCCCCAGATGCCGTCTCTCCCATCAAGACGTCTACGGATTCATCAAACGCATCTTCACAACAGGATTGGCACCGCGCGATGAGTTTTCTTCAACGCTCACGTCTCACCTTGCTGTGCGGGATTGGGCTGTTGCTTACTTGCACCAGTCTCGCAGCCGACGATCGCCCCAACATCCTGCTCGTGATGGTCGACGACATGGGCTACTCAGACATCGGCTGTTATGGCGGTGAGATCCGAACACCGACGCTCGATGGTCTGGCGGAGAATGGCGTGCGGCTCGCGCAGTTCTTCAACTGTGCTCAATGTTGTCCGACACGTGCTGCGCTCATGACTGGGCTTTATCCGCATCAGGCCGGTGTGGGGGACATGAACGAAGAAGGGACCAACAATGAGTTCTGGAAGCGAGTCGGTTCGTCCGCGTATCTGGGACTGAAGACGCGCGGCATTGTCACGTTGCCCGAAGTTCTTCGAGCGGCCGGCTATCAGACCTTCATGGCGGGGAAGTGGCACCTCGGGAAGGCCCCGGAGTGCTGGCCTCACTCGCGCGGGTTTGATCGCAGCTTCGCGCTGATCGGCGGCGCGTGCGAGCAGTTCACGGGATATCGCTCGTGGCAGCAGAAGGGACCAATCACGCTCTTCGTCGAGAACGGTCAAAAGGTTGAGAAGCTCCCGAGTAATTTTTACTCCACTGATACCTTCACCGATCAGACGCTGCGGTTCATCGATGCCGCCGACCCAAAGCAACCGTGGTTCGGGTATCTGGCTTTCACCGCTCCACACTGGCCGATTCAGGCGCACGAAGCCGATGTTGCCAAGTACGCCGAGACTTATGTGGATGGCCCCTCCGCGATCCGACAAAGGCGGTTCGAGCGGCTGAAGCAACTTGGACTCGTGCCGGAGACGGCTCGTCTGCCGCAGTTCGATGAGTCGGTCACGCTCGAAGCTCTGCAGGCGAAGAAGGAAACTCGCGACCGTTGGATGCGGACCTATGCGGCGATGATCGATTGCGTCGATCAGAACCTCGCCCGTGTTGTGAAGCGGCTGCGCGAGCGCGGACAGTTCGACAACACGCTGATCCTGTTCCTCAGCGACAACGGCTCGGACACCGTGCGCGGGCCGTTGTGGGGGCAGGTGAGCAACACTCCGTTTCGTCGCTTCAAGGTCTCGGTCAACGACGGCGGGATCGCTTCGCCGCTCATCGCGCATTGGCCGAACGGAATCCCGCGCGAGCAACGCGGCCGGATCGTCCGCGATGTCGGTCATGTGATCGACATTCACGCGACGTGCCTCGACGCCGCTCGCACACAACAACCGAAATCGTTCCGCGATCACGACGTGCTGCCCGCTGAAGGACTCAGTCTGCTGACCGCATTCCGCGGCAAGGGTTCGCTGCCGCCTGACCGAGTGCTCTGCTGGGAACGCATGGGGAACGAAGCAGTACGGCAAGGCCATTGGAAACTCGTGCGTGCCTACGGCGCTAGCACCGAGGACGGCAACATCACATCAACCGGCCCGCGCACCGGCGAGTGGGAACTCTTCGACACGGCAACTGATCCCGGTGAGACAACGAACCTCGCCGGTCAGCACCCGGAACGAGTGCAGTCGCTGGCTCGTTTGTTTGAGTCATGGGCCACTCGCGTTGGAGTTGTCCCGCGCGAGGAGATCGTGAAGCTCATGGAGACGAAATAGAGCACTGCTTCGTAGTCCCGCCTTCAGGCGGAATCGCGAGTCAGATATCCGGACCGGCTGAAGCTGGAACTACAAACGAAGAGGTGATGGCATGACGAATGACAGGTTGGAAGCCGATCCCACGATGACGCGACGCGCGGCTATGGGAGCTATCGCGAGCGCGGTTACGACGATGTCGGGTTCGGTAGTTTTTGCTACAGAGACGCCGGCACGCAGCAAGCTTGGATTGGTGGCCTACAACTGCGGGATTCGTCGCAAGTGGATGCAGCAGCGAGATTCAAAGTTCGATCTGTTCGAACCGCTGACTTTCTTGAAGCACTGTCACGGCGTCGGCGCGGGCGGCATGCAGACGTCGCTCGGTCTCAAAGGCATCACCACGCAGCGTGCGGACGGTCAGTGGCTCATCGAGTCGGGTGACTTGATGCTCTACGACGCCCAGTTCGCCCGCTATCAGGCCGCCAAGGGGCACCGCGCCATGGAAGTATTGAAAGCAGACGTGATTCACTACGACGACTGGGATTTGCGGTCGCCTACTGCGATGAATGCCAGGGCCGACATTCACGTCGCCGCGTTTCGCGAGTTCGTGAAGCGGCGTTTCAGCGATAACGACTGCCAGCAGTTCGGCTTTGAGAAGTCCAAGGTCGAGGCCTTCGACGTGCTCAATTATCTCCTCAATCCGCCCTGACTGCGGCCAATCAGGATCGGCTTTTTCGCGTAGCCTCGCTTTTCCGTCATTTCCACGTAGAAGTCGGTCTGGCTCTTGATGGCCGCCGGACCTACGTACGCGGCGCCGCCTGCCGCAACCGAAATTCCGGCTTCGAGAAACTGTTCGACCATCCATTCCTCCGCATCCCCCAAGGCCCAATCGGGGGCATACCAGACCCAGGCCTTCGTCTTCCCCGCCACCTCCGGTTTCGCCGCGATGAGCCGCTCGCCCGGAATTCGCTCCGCTTCAAACGCCTTCTTTTTCGGAGCCGGCTGGGCTCGGGCAGGCTCAATGAGCAGAACAAGGACGCACAGTGCGGATAGATAAATAAGTGTTTTCATGGAACAATTGACCTCAATGCTCGAATCATCATTCGAGGCGCTCTCGCCCAGTTCACAAGACTCACGCTGCTGAACGCCGTCTATCATGGGCTGGAAAGTACTTTCACGCCTGTGACGTGCGGTCCCACTTTTACTTGGCCGTTCTCGGTGTCGGTGATGAGCCTGCCATTGATGCGCACGTTTTCGAATACGACGCCGTCGATACCGTGCTCGGCGTCGAAGGCGCGGAGTTCCGAAGCCGGCGACAAGCGTCCCGTCACGGAAATGTCCTTGAACACCACGTTGCGGATCGTGCCGTGCTGTTTGGTGCTCGAATTGCGATATTGGCGGAACATGACGACCATGAGTTTCGGGCACCACTGGCTCTTCGGGTTCGCCGCGTACTTCTGGCCGGGGCGGCTCTGGTATTGCGGCGCCGGCGTGAAATCGTCGATCTCCACCCGGATGTTCTCGAAACGGATATCATGCACGGCCGCGCGATGGGCGTGCTGAATGTCCATCGCCACTTCCACCGTGCGGATGATGTCGCAATCGCGGAAAGTCACCTGGGCAATCTCCGGCGCGTGCGTCTCGACGCCGATCTCCAAGGCGCGGCCCCAGTCGTTCCATAGGACGCAGCCACCGACGTCCACGTTCTTCACGGGCCTATCATCATAGGACTCGTCCTTCCAACCCTTGCCGGCGACGCCCTTGACCACGATGCAGTCGTCGAACGCGCGGACGAAGCAGTTGCGCACGACGATGTCCTGGCTGTTGCAGATGTCGATGCCGTCGGCGTTGTAGCGCCAGAGTCCGATTACCTTGACGTTGGAGATCCGCGCGTTGCGGCAGCCGAAGAGCGTGCAACACCAGCGGTTCGGATCGCGCATCACGACGCCGTCGATGACCACATCGGAGGAGCCCCACAAGCGGACGATCCCTCCCCGGCCCTGGTCGCGCTCGAAGCCGCTACCGTCGATAATCCCTCGCCCCAGAATGCGGACCCGGGAGGCCGCGTGCGCATAGACGGCGCCATACACCACTGCGCCGGCCGCCACGTATACGGTCTGGTTGCTCTCCAGGACGATCGCGCCCGGTCGGTGAACGCCAGGCCCGAAGTAGATCACGCCCGGGTCCGTAGGCTTCGGGGCGTCCTTCTCCGGCGGGCTGGCGAACAAGTGCAATGCATGACGCGTGCCGTTGACTTCCACCGT
>VHDH01000127.1 GCA_016871445.1 Verrucomicrobiota bacterium
GTCTGCAATGGAGCATTAAACCGCTGCTTCAAAACCGCGACGCCCTTGCCGATAAGTTGGTGCGACAGGTCAACCAAACGCCCGCACTCATCCCCGCGTCCCCATGGCTCGACCAAAGCGTGCCCGCCAGACCCACCGTCGCCTTTGGCCAAGATGCAACAGCGACTACCTCTGTGTTTCGCTGGGAACTGCCCGGCAGAACTGTTCCCGGCTGGTGGCTAGTGCAGCTGCGATCAGCCGGTCAATGGCAAAGTGAACTTTTACCTGGCAACCGGGCCGAGCTCACTTTAGCAGGCGGCAACAAAGCGCTGCCAGACGTCATCGCCGTCGCCGCTGTGAGCCGCTTTGGCCAGCTCGGCCCCGCCTTTATCGCGGAGCGGAATTAAGATCTGCCCTACTTCTCCACTGTCACATCCCCCCCAAGGACACGCTCTAGCCGTCCGTGCTGCGTGCGCAGAAGCAACGCACCCTCGGAGTCGAGCGACTCAGCCACGCCGGTCTGCACCCGGTCGCCGATACGAATAGTTACTGTCCGACTGAGCGTAGTGCATTGCTCCTCCCACTCGTCAGCCACCGCCGCGAACTGACCAGCCCGCACGCGGGCATAATCCGCGTCCAGCTCCCCCAAGATAGCGGCGGCAAGTTCTGGGCGGGAGACAGCCTGACCACTCTCGATACGGAGCGAGGTAGCAATTTTCCGCAAGTCTGCCGGCAAATCTGTGCTGGTCAAATTCACGTCTACGCCGATGCCAATGACCAGATACTTCACATGGTCCAACTCGGCGCTCAGCTCGGTGAGAATGCCGGCAACCTTTTTCCCGCGCAGGAGAATGTCGTTCGGCCATTTGATTTCGGGCATCAGATTCGTTTGTCTACGAATCGCACGGACCAGTGCAGTAGCGGCCACAACGGTGAACTGTGTCGCGGCTTGGGGGCGTAAGTTCGGGCGCAGTAGGACGGAGAACCACAGACCCTTCCGCGCGGGCGAGAGCCAATGCCGACCCAGCCGACCACGGCCCTTCTTCTGCGCTTCCGCAAAGACCACTGCACCCTCACGCACGCCATCGCGGCCAAGCTTCTCAGCCAAGTCATTGGTAGAATTTGTTTCCTGAAAAACGCGAATTTCCCGGCCTACGATTTGGTTGGCCGATAAACGCGCAAGGAGGTCATCAGCGTGCAAGACGTCTGGCGTACCGAGCAGCCGATAACCTTGATGCGGGTTGGCGGTGATTTCGTAGCCCAGCTTGCGCAACTCCTCGATGCGCGCCCAAACCGCGGCCCGCGTCACACCAAGTTGTTGCGCCAAGTCCGCGCCGGAAACCGAACCAGTTCCGGCCCGGCGCATCGCAAAGAGTATTTGAGCGTCAACACTCACAGTGCATCCTACAGAACCACTAACTAGCATGGACTGACCCTAATCAAACCCACCAAACAACCAAATGTCCGGTCGCTGGCTTTAATTTTCCTGATAAATTCCAACACTGATGTCAGTGGAGGTTAGCGGTTCAGCTTTCCTCAAAATCCAGCGCGATATCTACCGCACGCGCAGAATGGGTGATGGCTCCGACGGAAATAAAATTTACGCCGGTCTCAGCAATGGCACGGACACTTTGTAGCGTCACACCGCCGCTGGCTTCTGTTTGTGCACGGCCAGCCACGATGGCCACCGCCGCGCGCAAATTATCGAGGCTCATGTTGTCGAGCAGAATGATATCCGCACTTGCTTCAACGCACTGCCGGACTTGTGCAAGAGTGTCGGCTTCCACTTCGATGGTCAACTTGGGTTGCTTAAGTCTCGCGACCGAGATGGCCTCGGCGATCGCATTGGGCTGGGCATCCCGAAGCACAGCGAGGTGATTGTCCTTGATCAGCACCTGGTCGTAAAGGCCAGCACGGTGGTTCTGCCCACCGCCACACTTGACCGCGTATTTCTCGAACCGCCGCCATCCAGGCGTGGTTTTGCGCGTATCCAAAATCTTGGCCTGCGTGCCTTTCACCTGCTGTACAAACAGCGCGGCAAGCGAGGCCACGCCGGAGAGTCGCTGAACAAAGTTTAGCGCCACCCGCTCGGCCCTAAGGATGGCGCGAGCCGAGCCGCTCACCCGCAGCAAAACCCGACCTTTCTCACATTGCTCGCCATCTACCGCGTTCGTGGTAATGACAAGCGATGCGTCCTGCTCACGAAAAGCCGTCTTGGCGAAGGCCAGACCCGCCAACACCAGCGGTTCGCGCACAACCATCGCCGCACGCAGAGTGGCGGTCTTTGGCACGATCGCATCAGTGGTCACATCGCCAGACCCAATGTCCTCGGCAAGCGCACTGCGGACGGCGGCTAGTATCTCAGCAGCGGTCAATTCCACGAGTGGACGATGGCGTAGGGGGAAAAAAGGCTCAACGCTCAAATGGGCAGGCGGATAAAAAGAAAAACCCAAGGTGAAGCGCACTGGCTTGGAACTGCCCTAATGCCAGCATGCCATTGCTTGGTATTGGTTACCAGATTGCCTTGCGACACCGGGCGTCAGTGACAACACCATTCCGAATGCGGGACGGAGTAGTTAAAGTAGGTGAAAAGACGCTGACTGCGTCGGGTTTCCCTCAAGCGAGAGCCGCTCGCAAAACCGTGGCAACACCATCTTACCGCTTCGGAAAAAATGCGGCGACAGCTTGCCCGGTGAGCTTCAGTCACCTCTAGCTCGCAGCGTCCTACCGTCCGGCTTGGAATGCGCCTGAAGCTGTGGCCTAATTAGCATCTGATGTTTGAACTGCTTAAGACTGACAGCACTTCCAAGGCCCGACTTGGTCGACTGACCACACCCCATGGCGTGATTGAAACGCCAGTCTTCATGCCCGTGGGCACGCAAGGCAGCGTAAAGGCACTCGATCCGCGCGAGTTAGTCGAGATGGGTACGAAAATCATTCTGGGCAACACCTACCACCTGAGCCTGCGCCCGGGCATGGACATCATCCGCGCTGCCGGCGGCCTCCATAATTTTATCAACTGGCCGCACCCAATCCTCACTGACAGCGGCGGCTTCCAAGTCTTTAGTCTAGCAAAGATCCGCAAGGTGCGTGAACACGGGGTTGAATTCCGCTCGCATCTTGATGGCTCACCGCTTTTTCTGGGGCCCAAGGAGGCCATGGAAATTCAGCGTCAACTGGGCTCCGATATCGCGATGATTTTTGACGAATGCCCACCACATGATGCACCCGCAAAAGAACAAAAGCTCGCCGTCGAACGCACCATTCGCTGGGCGAAGGAATGCCGTGACCAACCCCGCGCACCGGGGCAAAAAGTTTTCGGGATCGTGCAAGGCGGCAGCAATCCCGCGTTACGCGAAGAGTGCGCAAAGGCGCTCGTGGCGATGGACTACGACGGCTACGCCATCGGTGGCGTGAGCGTAGGCGAGCCCGAGCCTGAGATGATGAAGGCGGTGGAATTGGCCGAGCCCTTTCTCCCGACGAACAAGGCGCGCTATGCGATGGGCCTCGGCACACCCGCCCAGCTCGTGGAATTAGTGGCGCGCGGCGTGGACATGTTCGATTGTGTGCTACCCACCCGCGTGGCGCGCAACGGCACTGCCTTCACGCGCAAGGGCACTTACGCCATTAAGGGTGGCGCCGTGAAGGCTGACTTTGGCCCTATCGAGGATGGCTGTGAGTGCTTCACGTGTAAGAACTTCTCCCGCGCCTACGTGCGACACTTACTAAACGTGAACGAGATTCTTGGCCTGCGCCTCGTGAGCATCCACAACAGTCACATGTTTCTAGCGGTGATGGCGGACATCCGTCGACACCTCGCAGCTGGGACATTCGGTGAGTTTCGGCGCGAGTTCATCGCCGGCTATGTGCCGACACGGAAGGTCCTAGCGGGTCGAAGCGGGAAGGTGCTTTAAGCTGCTCCATTTGAAGCTGTCAGCGCCGCATGTAAAACGGTCGCGAGTCGGCGGGCAGCGGACTTCGAGTGGCGGCCCAGCGCCATCAGAGCGGGTATTTTACCCGGCCGACGCAGCACCGCCACGGTTAGCCGGCCGAGGCTAAGTTCGCCGGCGGAACTAATTAAGTCATTGAAGTCTAGCGGCAAATCCTCCTGCGCGATGTCGGAGAGGACGCGCACGGTCGCACCGGGAATTCCGTGTTCCGCGCAGAGCCGGCGAATGACCCCGGACTCCATCTCTACTGCATCCGCCCCAGTGCGCGCGCGCAAGCTGGCCTTCTCGACCGCCGTTACGGCCACGCGCTCGGCGCAGTGAAAACGCGCAGCCACTGCCCCCGCTTTAAGCAGCGCCGGCCGCAGAGTGAGTCCCTCGTCCATATCAAGCAGGACGGCCCCATGAGTGAGCGCTGGGTTTAGCCCGCCCGCGAAGCCACAGGTGAGCACCAGACTCCAATTTTGCTCGGACAGCCGGGCCTTCACCGCTCGCTCGGCGGCGACCGCGCCCATGCCGGTGATCAGGACGGTGACGTTGGATGGCACCGCGAGTCGGAGCAGCGCGGCCTCCTCCTTCACCGCGAAGCAGACCAAGATGGGGCCTTGGATCGGGCCGCTCATGGCTAATGCACGACCGGTTGTCCGATGGAAGATTGTTTGCCGTTGCTAGTGATTGCGACCTGTTTCTGGTCAAGCAGCTTTCGGTAGGTCGCCAGCGCCAGCAGTGGCCAAGAGTTACGATACATGTCGTATTTAAGGTAGAAAACACAGGGGAAACCGGTGCCGGTAATTTCGTCTTCTGTCCAAGAACCGTCGCGGTTTTGAGTTTGGCAAAGGTAAGCCACGCCGCGCCTGAGCTCGGGAAGATCAGGATTACCGAAGGTGCATAGACCCATGACGGCCCAGGCAGTTTGCGAAGCGGTGCTAGGGCCACGGCCTTTGTGGATTGGGTCATCGTAAGTGTTGCAACGCTCGCCCCAACCGCCATCTGTATGTTGAACGGACAGCAGCCAGTCGCGGGCGCGCAGAAGCCAAGGCTCAGTCATGTCATAGTCTAGCGTCTTCAACCCGCGTAACACCTGCCAAGTGCCGTAAATATAGTTCACACCCCAACGACCGTAGAAGCTGCCGTCTGGGTCCTGCGATTCTTTGATGAATTTGAGCGCGCGCTTCACCTGCGGGTCATCGCTTCGCACTCCTTCCAAACCCATCACCTCTAGAATGCGCGCGGTGATGTCTACGCACTCGGGGTCGAGCATCGCGTTATGATCGGCAAAGGGAACCTTCTCCAAAATGCTCTTAGTGCAATCTTTGTCGAAAGCCGCCCAGCCACCATCCTTGCATTGGAAGGCGAGCATCCAGTCGTACCCCCGCTTGAAGCACTCGTTGCGGCGCTTCGGGTTGTCCGTGGGAATCTGCCGTAACGCGAGCAACACCATTGCGGTGTCGTCCACATCGGGGTTCCACTTGTTGTTGAACTCGAAGACCCAGCCGCTCGGCTCCACGGCGACCGGATTTTTATTATACCAATCACCCCGAAAGCGAATCTCGCGATCCATCAGCCAACTTGCCGCCTGCTTCATTCGCGGGTGCTCGGCGGGCACGCCAGACTCGCGCATAGCAATGCTCACAATGGCTGTATCCCAAACGGGCGAGAAGCAAGGCTCGATGCGCATGGAATCAGCCGTATGATGCTCCAACCGCTTCAGTTCTTGGTATTGGCGGGCAAATATGGGGTGGTCGCGTTGGTAACCGAGCATCTCCAGAGCGATGACGCTGTTGAGCATTGCCGGGAAAATAGCAGCGAGACCATCGCTGCCCTCGAAGCGTTCCAACATCCACTGCTCGCACTTGCTAAGTGCGCGCTTGCGAAAAGGGTGAAAACTTTTTCGTGCGACCCACTCGGCAAGCTTGTGCAAACGGTCGAGCCAGAGGAAGGCGTTGCGCAGACCCAGGTCAAAATAACGCGGGCGGAGCGCCTCGTCTAACTCCCACTTTCCGTTTGGGTAGAGCTCGTCGAGGGTGACCCCGTTCTTAAGCGGACGCGTGGGCCGGAAGTGGTTGATGATAGCCAGCGGCACGAGCATTGCGCGCGACCAATTGCTCATGTCCCAAAAGTTGACGTGAAACCATTTGCCAATGAGCAACACCTCGCACGGAATAGATGGCACATGGTTCCAGCCCACCAAGCCGATGAGCGCGAGGTATAGCTTGGAAAACGTATTCATGCGCGGCACGCCGCCGAGGTTGCGGGCCATCTCGCGAGCCCGAAGCATGCGCGGGTCAGTCACAGGCACACCGGCGAGCTTAAGCGCGAGGTAGGCCTTGATCGTGGCGTTTACCTCGGCGGGGCCGTGCGGGTAAATGTTCCAACCGCCGTCCTCGAGTTGTCGCTCGAAGATGTGATTCACCGCGCGCCGCTGCCACTCAGGATCCACGGTGTCCGACCAATGATGATAAGCAACCATGTCCGATACTAACGTTGCGTCCACGATGAGCTCACCGACCCAGTAACCTTCGCGATGCTGAACGCTGAACAGATATTCCTGCGATTGCTTGGTGGCAGCAGCGAGCGCCACCTCAGAGAATTGGCCGAAATTGGAGGTGGACGGCATAGGGGACAGCGAGCTCCGATCCGATTGCGTTACGACAGACATGTAACCTTAATCTGAAAAACGCGCCTCTGGGTGTAAAGAATTATTCGGAACCCCAACCCGGCGGCGGGCCACTTTTAACCGCTGTGGAAAAATCAGCCCCAAAAGAGGTTGTGGACTGGCATGTCAGCCCCGCGCTTTTCTCCGTGCAATCCCCGTGCCTCAACGGTGAAATCCCGCTGTGCAAAGCGCCTACCTCGGCATCGAAATCGGCGGCACTAAACTGCAACTTGTCACGGGCGATGCGCAGGCGCGTATCACGGAGCGACACCGTTTCCCCGTGGACAAAGCGCGCGGTGGCGCGGGCATTCGCGAGCAAATTCTCGGTACGCTGCCAAAGCTGATTGGGCGGGCTTGTCCTGCTGGCATCGGCGTCGGTTTCGGCGGGCCGGTGGATTCCATTACCGGCCGCATCTGCTGCTCCCATCAAATCGAAGGCTGGTCGGAATTCCCCCTTGGCGACTGGCTGCGCGAACACACCGGCCTGAGCGTAATCGTAGATAACGACGCCAACACCGCAGCACTTGGCGAGGCGCAGGCCGGTGCGGGCCGTGGCCACAACCCAGTCTTCTATGTTACGCTCGGCAGCGGTGTGGGCGGCGGGTTAGTCTTGGACGGCCGCATCTATCATGGCGCGAAGCCTGGTGAGGCAGAGATCGGCCACTTGCGACTCAACCGCTCCGGCACCCTCCTCGAGCAATGCTGCTCTGGCTGGGCTGTGGACCGCAAAATCCGCGATGCCTGCGCTCGTGAACCACGTGGCACGCTGGCCACACTGACCGCTAACATGCCCGGCGGCCAAGCCCGTGCCCTCGCATCTGCTTTGGAGGCAGGCGACCCATTAGCCGCGCGCATCCTCACCGAAGTTTCCGACGATCTTGCCTTCGGTCTTTCCCACGTTGTGCAATTGATGCACCCAGAAGTTATTGTGCTTGGCGGCGGACTTTCTCTCGTGGGCGAACCGTTACGCGCCGCTGTCGCTTCCGCACTCCAATGCTATGTCATGGAAGCTTTTGCCCCCGGCCCGAACGTTGCGCTTGCCGCGTTGAACGAGGACGCTGTGCCGGTCGGGGCCTTGATTTTGGCTCGCGAGTTAAGCAAATGAACGCATGTCCAATCGCATGCTAATTTGCGGGCGCTCTCCATGACACTGGAACTCATCAACACCGGCAGTGAGCTAATGCTCGGCCGCGTCCTCAACACGCATCAGCAATGGCTTTGCCGCCAGCTCGCCGACCTCGGCTATGTCGTCAACCGGCAGGTTGCCGTCGCCGACACCGCCGATGATATCGAACGCGCCGTGCAAGAAGCACTCGGGCGCGCGGATTTCATCATCACCACCGGCGGCCTCGGACCGACCTCCGACGACATCACCCGCGACCGCATAGCCGCTCTGCTCGGCCGCAAGCTCCATGAAGATCCGGCCATCGTCGCCCACGTCGAAAGCTTTTTTGCGAAGCGCAATCGCCCCATGCCCGCCAGCACACGCGTACAGGCGATGGTACCCGACGGCGCGCTGGTGTTGAACAACGCCCACGGCACCGCGCCCGGCCTCGCGTTGCACGTCAGCTCTAATCCGTTTCGTCCCGACGGCCGGCCAAGCTGGCTCGTCATGCTGCCCGGCCCACCGCGGGAGTTGCGCCCGATGTTCACCAACCAGGTCGCGCCGCTGTTGAAGGAAAAGCTCCCGCTCCACGCCAATTTCGTCTGTCGCACGCTTCGCACCGTCGGCCTCGGTGAATCCTTTTTGGAGGAGCGCATCGCCAGTCCGCTTAAATCGCTGACTGACTCCGGTCTCGAACTCGGCTATTGCGCGCACTCGGGCGCGGTGGACGTGCGCTTCGTTGGCCACGGAAGCGGAGCAGAAGCAAGTGTGACCGAGGCAGCACGCATCGTTTACTCGCTCGTTGGCGAGTACGTCTTCGGCGAGGGCGACGATGAGATGGCGGAGGTGCTTGTTCGGCAGCTGACAGACCAAAAAAAGACCTTAGCGCTGGCTGAGTCCTGCACCGGCGGAT
>VHDH01000128.1 GCA_016871445.1 Verrucomicrobiota bacterium
GTCCGGCTCACTTCACCAGAAACTCTGGCTGGTGCTTCGCCATCTCCGCCTCCCACGCAGCAAGGCGTTGTTTGAGGTCGGCCATCACCTGCGGGTGGTTGCGATACAGGTCACGGCGTTCACCGATGTCCTCCTTCAGGTTGAACAGCATCTCAATGTTTCCATCCTGTAAGTATTTCCAATCACCGTGGCGGACGGCCTTCTGCTTTCGGCCCGTGCGGTCGATGCGCCAGAAGAACGATCGTGCCTGCTCCGGTTGCGCGCCCGTGAGGATGGGCAACAGGTTGAGCCCGTCGAAGGCGTGGTCCACCGCCGGCTTCGCCCCGGCGATCGCGGCAAAGGTCGCGCTCAAATCCATCGTGATGGCTGATTGGCTCGTGGTTTTTCCCTTCGGTAATTGCGCCGGCCAGCGCATGACGCAGGGGACGCGGATGCCGCCTTCCCAAAGGGTGCTTTTCTTGTGCGCCAGCGGGCCGTTGTCGGAGAGTCGTTCGCCACCGTTGTCGCTGCTCAGGACGAAGAGCGTGTTGTCGAGCAGGCCGTGCCGCTCCAGTTCGGCGAGCATCATGCCGACGCCCTCGTCCACTTTCTCCAGCATCGCGGCGTAGTCGCGGCGCGTGCCGTCATACATGCCCTCCTTGGACACGCTGGGTTTCGGCCGACCGGGCGGCTGGAAGGGGCAGTGGACCGCGAGGTGCGGCACGTAAAGGAAGAACGGCTCGCGCGCATGGGTGCGGATAAACTGCGTGGCCCGCTGGTTGATCAGGTCGGTGAGGTAACCCTCCACTTTCACAGGCTTGAGCCCGTCGCGCAGGGCGTAAGTGCCGTCGTAGTAGTGGTGCGTGTAGTAATCGCTGTGGCCGAGCAGCTCGCCGAAGTATTCGTCGAAGCCGTGCTTGGTCGGGTTGAATTCGTCGCGGTAGCCGAGGTGCCACTTGCCGAACGCGCCGGTCGCAAAGCCGGCGGCCTTGAGCAGCTTGGGCAGCGTTGGGACGGTCGTGGGCAGACCCAGCGCGTGCATGTCCGGCTCCTTCACCCACTCGTTGCCCCGGCGACGAAACGCTTCCGCCGTGAAGCCAAACGCCCACTCGAGCCCGACGCGCTGCTGCCAACGGCCCGTGATGAACCCGCACCGCGTCGGCGTGCAGACCGGGGCGTTCGAGTAAAAGTCCGTGAAGCGCACGCCCTCGCGCGCGAGCCGGTCAATGTGCGGCGTGCGAATGTCCTTCGCGCCGTAGCAACCGAGGTCCGCGTAACCCATGTCGTCCACGAGCACGAAGATGATGTTGGGGCGGCCGGCCGGGGCGGCGAAGCTGACGAGGGCAGACAGGAGTGCAACAAGCGCGATGGAGAGGTGCATCGGTCAAATTCTCGGAAGCGATTTGAGCTGTCGCCGGCCGCCGGACGAATCATCCGCCGGAAGCACGAGCCGGCTCGGCGCGTTCGACCTTGCGGTAGAGGAAGGCGTCGGAGGTAAGGAGCGAGGTGATGAGAGCCTTCATGCTGCCGCCGCTTGCGCGGTAGGCCCGGTGGGCGGCTTGAAGGACGGGGGCGTCGTTGAGGGTTTCGTTGCGGCCCATCCAGAAGCGGAAGGCGTGCCGGACGAAGACCTGCTCAACGCGCTCGCTGTTGGCAAGCTTCTTGATCATCTCAAGGGCGTTGCTCACGGGGCCATCCAGTTTGGGATCGCCGCTGTCGATGATCTCGCCGGTCGTGTTCACGGGCTTGTCCAGCTCGGTGGTGCGGAAGAGACCCGCGTGGTTATACATCTCGAAGGGCAAGCCCAGCGGGTCCATTTTCTGGTGGCAGGTCCAGCAGTATTTCTCCCTCGTCACGCGCATGCGCTCGCGCAGCGTGTTGTGCGGCTCATCCGGGAGTTGGGCATCGACGGTGATGGGCACGTCAGGAATGCCGCCACCGAGCAGCCGCTCGCGAATCCAGATGCCCCGGTGGATGGCGTGATTGTCCATGGCGTCGGATTGCGAAACCAGCCAGGCCGGATGCGTGAGGAGGCCGAGGCGCTGGCCCGCGGGGGCGGTGGCCAGAGTGCGCTCAGGTTTCATGGAGCCAGTGCCGAAAGAGCGGTGGCCGACGCGGGCGTAGGTTTGCGGTCCATCCAGATCGGCCTCGGCCACTCCGCCATTGGAGCCGCCGCGTTTCCGCTTGGGCTTGCGGTCTTCGGGCTGCTTCTCCTCTGCCGCCAGCAACTTTCTTTTTTGATCAAGTGCCTTCTGCGTCGCCTTGTTCCGGGTCTCGGTCTTCAACTTGGCTTCCAGCGCGGCAATCTCCTTCTTCAGCTCCTCCAGCTTCTGTATTTCGGCTAAGTCGGTCTGCTTCTTTGCGGCTGCTGCGGCAGCTTGTTCTGCCTTGTTAAGCCTCGTTCCAAAGTAAGTTTCGTCCGTTCTGGTCGCGACCACGCGCTGGGTGGTGAGCAGTTGTTTGAGGACGTGCTTGTCCTCCTGAAGGATTATTTCGATCAGGCGGTCCGTGCTGGCGGTGGCATCGAACATCGCGCGGTAGTGTGCATCACCGCGGGTTGAAACCCCCGTTGCCGCGAGGGCTTTGGTGTCCTTGCAGATGTAACCGGCGAGATCGTAGTCGAAGTAGTCGCGGAAGAACTGCAGGACGCGGGGCTTGCGAATGCTGTCGTCGTTGAGCATGCGGGTGACTTCGCGCTGCACGTCTTCGCGCGTCCGCATGCGGCCAGCGAGGATCGCCTGACGCAGCGTGGCGTCGGGCTTGAGGTAGCTCAGGGCGTGATTCACAGCCAGACCCAGCTCCCAGTCCTGCAGCATGACGCGGCCGTGCCGGTCAGGCTTTCCGGTCTCGACCAACTCGGGGCGAAACAGGGCGTCGCGATCCAGAAAGATGGAGGACAAGCCCATGATCGCGCCGTCCCGGTGGCCGACCTTGGCGATGGCGTCCTTGACGATCTGCACGTAATTGTCCGACTCCTTCGCGACCGGTGGGCGGAAGGTCAGCGCTTCAAACAAGTAGTCCACTGAGGCGCGGAGGCGTGCGTCGGTGCTCTCGTTCTCCTTCATCAGGTCAACGACCGGGGTCAGCGGGCGAAGCACCTTGGGGCTATACACAATGGCCGTCGGCAGACCGCGGAGATCGCCCTTGGGTTTGAACTGGTCGTAGGTTTTCGGGTCGGCGGTGATTTGCTCCGGCAGGCCGACGAGGCTGAGCGGTCCGTAGGCCATGAATTTCAAAATGTCCTCCGCCTTGCCGAGAATCTGCGTCGCCTCAGCGCTGTTGACCGAGTTGAAGTCGGGGTAGTTCTTCAAACCGCTCTTGCGCGCGGACGAGAGCACCACGGGGACGCTTTTGACCGCCGTGGCGTAGGCCACCGTGCCGCCCTCCCAGCGAAGGATGTTGTCGACGCCGAAGTAGAGCTTGAGCTCGCCGCCGTGGTTGACGGGGACAGCGTCACCATGAGTGCGGAGGCCGGGCTTCTTTGGATCATAGGCGGGCTCGGTGTTAATCAGCTCGTTGAGACGCGTGATGTGTTCCTGGGGGGTCACCCGCCAGAGACGGGCGGGCGAAGCGGTGGGCTGGAGTTGGATGCCCGCGGGCAGGGGGCCGAAAAGAAGGTGATGCGCGACGAAGTTTCCCTTCTTCGGATCCAAGTGAGCGTTGAAGCCGCCCTTGTCCTTCATCACGCGTTGCAGTTCGCCGACAATCCAGTCGGAGAAACGCAACCGCTCGACGGTCTCCACGCGCGACTTCTGCTTCGGGGGCATCTCCTGCAACGTGACTTGCGCCCAGATCGATTTCCAGAGCGAGGCGTTGGTCTCGTCCACCTTGCCCAGATTCACCAGCGACAAGTCGCCCTTCTGCGTCTCCGCGTCGTGGCAATCGTAGCAATGCTTTTGGAGAAACGGCTGCGCGAAATCTTGGAACTTGCCCCGAACGGGTTCACCGGGTGTGTAACGTTCCGCCGCCCGGCTCTTCGGGGTGAGCAGCACCATCACCGCCACCAGGAGGGTGAGGGGCAGGCAGTTCACGCCAAGATTTCTTTCAGGGGACCGCTGCCGGAGTCGAACTTCTTGGCGAGCTGCTCGCTCATGTTGAAGCGGTCGCCCTGCACGCCGGCGGAGCGGAGGATGCTCGTGTAAAGAGCGTTGATCGGACGCTTGCCGTCGAGCTGGGTGAAGCGGCCGGTCTTGAAGGCACCGTGGCAGCTGCCCAGCAGCATCACCGGCCAGGTGGCACCGTTGGTGTGCTGTTTGTCGGCGTTGTTGCTGGTGTAAACGATGAGCGTGTTGTCCATCATGGTGCCGCTGCCTTCGGGCACGCTTTCCAACTGCTCCATCAGGCGCACCAACATGCGGCTGTTGTATTGGCGGATCTTGATCCAGATCGGATTGTCCGGCTGCTTCATGTGGCCGAGGTTGTGGCCCTGCTCGGTGATGCCGAGGCCTTTCCACGCGCCAAAAATTTCGCCGCGCCCCGAGCCGATGGTCAGCACGCTGGTGGTGCCGGACTTGAGCGCTGAGATGCCAAGGTCCAGCAAGACGTCATGCCAGTCAGTCTCGAACGCGGGCTTGGTGTAGCGGTCGTCCACCTTGGGCGCGAACTTCGACAGATGCCCGGCCACGGTGCCGAGCCGTTCGCGCAGGCCGTTGATGTCATGGAAGCCCTGGACAAACTGACCGTAGCGCTGCTTCTCCGCGCCGTGGAGGGCTCCGCCGTTGGCCGACGCCAGTTGCTCAATGCGATCGAACATGCTCGAACGAGCCTCATGCTGCCGACGGATTTCACCCTCGGAAATGCCGCCGTAGAGCATCTGGTAAAGGTGGTTCGGATTGGAATGCATGAAGATCGGCTGACCCGCGCCGCTGGCCGAGAGGTTCGCGACGGTGGGCTTGCCCTTCATGTTTTCCATCGAGTCCATGCCGATGCAGAGGTGGGGCAGGAGCGTTGGCGGGAGCACCTTGCTCAACTCATAGTCAACGGTCGGCCCGGCGGGCGGGACGCCATCGCTGCCGCGGTAGCCGCCGAGAGCGCCAAAAAAAGCGCTGTGCGAAGGACTCGTGTGAAGGCCGTGCAACCCGTTGATGATGTGCAGACGCTCCTTGTAAGGCTCCAGTGCGGCGATCGGTTCCGGAAGTTTGGCATTCGCCAACGAGCCGCTGGTTCGCATGCCATCTGGAATGCACGTGGCCGGATCGAAGCCCTGATTCTGCAGAAAAAAGATCACGCGCTTCGGCCCGCCTGAAGATCCGGTCGCGGCGCGGGCGAGACTGGGAAACATCGAGGACCCAATAGCCGCACCGACACCGGCCGCCATCGACTTGAGCAAGGTCCTGCGGTTGATCATCACAATTAGAGACTACAACTGCTCCATAGGGGTTACAACGCCAGACTGGGGTCAGGCTGGGCGGGCGGGCGGGTCTGCTTGGCCCGTTACTCCACGCCTTGCAGCTTGTTTCCGGTGACGGTGATTTGCTTCGTGTCCGGCCCTTGCTTCACCGCGCGGGGCGTGATGCCGGGGCGAGTTTCGGTGAAGGTGTTGCCCAGAATTTGAATGCCTTCGGTGCCGCCTTGAATTTCCACCACGGCCCCGCCGGCTGCGCCATTGTTGATGAAGGTGTTTTGCTCGATGCGGTTGCGGTGGCCGGCGAAGCTGGGGCCGCGTTCCGGTCGGAAGAGCACTCCGTTCACCTTGCTTTCCCGGATGGTGTTGCCGGTGACGAGGTTGTCGGTGTCGCGGTGGCCGATGGAAATGCCGACGCGGTTGCCCTCAATTTGGTTCTGCTCAGCCAGCCCAAATTTTACGCCCCAGCAAAAAAAGATGCCGATGTCCGAGCCGCGCAGGGTGTTGTGGCGGATGACCGGGCGCTGAGAGCCGCTGCCGGGATGCAGGGCCAGGTTCTTGTTGTTCTCCATGAGGCAGTGCTCCACCACCACATCGTGGCAAATCTGCCACGAGATACCGTCGCCATTGAAGTTCCGCGCCGTGACGCCGCGGATGTGGATGCGGTTGCAGTCTTGGAGGAAGATGCAGCCGGCATAATTGCCATCCAACTCGGCGTTGTGCGCGCGGTTGCCGTCGAGCGTCAGGTTCTCGATGCGCAGGTCTTCCGCGAACTCACCACTCACCAGCGGAAAGAGCGTGGAGCAAGTCGCGCCGTCCATCTGCCAAAAGTTTTCGCGCAGCGGACGGTCGAGCTTGAAGCGGTTCCCGCTGCGGGCGGTGAGCGTGCGTTTGAGCACGGTCATGCGGCCGGTTTTGGCGTCCTTGGCCTGCAGACAAACACCGTCGCCCACGCGGAAACCCGTGGCGTCCTTCAAGGTGATTTCTTGGTCATACCAATCGCTATCCAGCAACAGCGGCGTGGTGGTGGAAGGCTCTTTGATGAGCACGGTCTGCGCGCCCACGCCGGTCAAGTTCACGCCCGTTTGTAGATAAACGGCGTTCCGCAGCCGGTAGGTGCCAGCCTGGATGCGAACCGTGCCGCCGCCTAACCGGGCGACGTGATCCACCGCTGCTTGGATGGCCCGCTGGTCGCTGCCCACGATGTCCGCGTTCTGATTCCCGACCGTGACGGTGAGCGTCTCCTGCCACACGGGCTGCACGGCTTTGTCTCCGCTGGTCTGGCGCGGTTGGGAGACCGGTGGACGCTCGGCAGCATGAAGTCCCGTGAGCAACAGCAGGGCGATGAAGAAAGTGGGTTTCATATGCGAGGCAAGAGCAATACGCGGCGTGTCATTTGGGTGAAGCGGATGAGCCCGTCGGGGGCATCGCGGGCAACTTCGCGGCCAGCTGCTGGATTTCCTTGGCGGCAAGCGCGCGCCGATGGAGTTGCAAATCTGCGAGCTGCCCGTTGAATGGCCCGTTCATGCCGGTGCCCAGCCGCAACGGCGCGTCGCTGTCGAGATTCCACGTCGCGGCATCGAAGCCGTCGCTTTGTGCGACCTGCTTGCCATCCACGTGCAGCGTGAGGCGGCCGGCGGTCTTCACGGCGGCGACGTGATGCCAGCCGGGCGGCAGCGCGTGGTCCCACGACACCTGGCGTCCTTGCCGCGCGGCGAAAATCTTGCCGGATGGCAGCGTGCTGCAAAACACCTCCCCCGCGTGCTCGGCCATGGTCCAGGCGCGGCGGTATTTCACATCGGGAGTGTGATCGAGCCGCTGCCAGAGCGACCATTTACCTTCACCGTCATAAGCATGCACTTGAGCCAGCGGCAGCGTGCCGGCAATGAAACGGCCGTTATGAACCACCATGCCCATCACTTCCAGTTCTTCGCCCAACCGGCCGATGCCCGTCCAGCGGCCCACGTCCTCGAAACGATAGACCTTTCCGCTCGGCCACATGGCGACATGCAGCCGGCCCTCGTAGCTGGTGAAGGCATAGGTCTGCGTGTCCGTTCCAATCTGGCCGCAATCCGTCCACGCCTTGCCATCGAAGCGATACACGCGGCCGCCATCGTAGCTGGTGGCGTAGAGATGGCCGTCGTAAACCGTGAGCGACACCACGCGGCGCGGCCCCGGCTGGCCCGTCTGGTAATCCGGTCCGATGGCGTCCGGCAGGCGCGTCCAGCGCGTGCCGCCCTCGTAGCGGAAGAAGCCCGCCGGCTTGTAGAGCGATGACGCATACAGCCGGCCTTGAAAGACGACCAACCCGCCCACCGCCTCCGTGTCTGGTAACTGGCCGCAATCGGTCCACTGGGTGCCGCCTTCAAAACGAAACACGCGCCCGCCGAGCCGTTTGTTTTCCGACTCCGGCAAGGCCGAGCCTGCCACGCGATATTTGCCCGTGCCTGCATACAACGCCCCGTCGTGCGCCGCCATCGCGGTCACGGCGTTGCAGCCATCGAGCACGCCGCAGTCGCGCCACCGCCCGCCGCCCTCGTAGCGATACACCCGGCCCGTTTCGTCCGGCCCCGGCTCGCAGGTGCCCGCATACAACGCCCCCGCGTGCGTCGTCATCGCGAAGGCAAAGAGCGCATTTCCCGGCCGCCCGCAGTCGCGCCACGTGCCGGGTTGGTCATCATCAATGCCGAACTGCAAATGCCGCCAATTGGCCTGGCTCGCGGTGACCCCGGGATTGCTCTTGAGCGTGAGGTGGAAGCCGCGCCGCCGCCGCGCATCGTATTGACTCACCAAGTCCCCCGTCACGCGGTCCGTCGCATCCGCGCGCGCCCAAACGGCGATGGAGAAATCACCCGCGCCAAGCCTTGGCGACTTTGCCGCCGACAGGGTGAGCGGTTCATCCACCCGCGGCCAGGCCGCCGCCGGGGGCTCCGCCGCGTGCAAAGCAAACGCGAGGACTGGAAGGAGCAGCAAACAGGATGAAAGCCGGTTGGCGCGCATGGTGGTGCAACAAGTGCTAACCCGCTCG
>VHDH01000129.1 GCA_016871445.1 Verrucomicrobiota bacterium
AGACAGTAAACCATTTGCGTATGGGAAAGTCATATTTTGGGTCTTTGGGTTTCATCTTTGTTACTATAGGCCACGGTGCTGGGCACATCCAGTCCAATCGCGGGCCACGGCTTGAGGAAGGGTTCTTTTGCCCAAAAATTCTCCCCGCCAAATCCATTGCATCAGCTTCCCCTACCAGCATTCGACTCCCCCCCCCGGCCCCCCTGCGTGTGACACGAATCAGACACAGGATCCCCCCGAATCTGTTCTGACACAAAATGTCACAAGTACCGGACGCGTGACACAGACGGACACAGGTTTTCGCGTCTCTTATTGCCGCACACTGCAACAAAACTATTGACCTGATGGTAGAATATGTGTTTCTGTGATTGCAATGAATGACATGAGCGTTGCAACAAGCGGCTCAGATATTCGCGGCGAGAACTGCCAAAAATTAGGTTCAATTCCTGGCGGGGGCACCAGCGGTCAGATTTTCTGTTTCGGCATTTGAGCCAGCCGCTCCCACGCTGCCTTGACCACCCAGCCTTCGCTCGCCAGCGCCGCCTTCGCTGTCTCGTAGTCGGCACCGGTCAACTCGCGCACGATGCGCACGGCGCGATCGCGCAGCTTCACGTTCGAGGGGTTCAAGTCCACCATCAGATTGCTGATGACTTTGCCGGTGCGAACCATCGCCAGCGTGGTGAACATGTTAAGCACCAGCTTGGTCGCTGTGCCGGACTTCAAGCGCGTGGAGCCAGTGAGCAGTTCTGGCCCAATGTCCGGAGCGATGACGACTTGCGCGGCTCCGCGAGCCTGCGTCATCGCCGGGTTGAAGCAGAGCAAGGCCGTGAACGCTCCGCGCGCCCGCGCCTCAGTCAACGCGCCGTGAACGAATGGCGTCCGCCCGCTGGCCGCGATGCCCACCACCACGTCGCGTTTGCCGATGCCGCGAAATTTCACCGCCCGCGCGCCAGCCTCGCGGTCGTCCTCTGCGCCTTCGACCGCCTGCCAAATCGCGCGCTGACCGCCGGCGATGATGCCTTGCACCAGCTCCGGGTCGGTGCGGAAGGTTGGCGGGCACTCGCTCGCGTCGAGGATGCCCAGCCGCCCGCTCGTGCCCGCGCCGACATAAAATAATCGCCCGCCGCGCTTGAACGTAGAAACGATTTTTCCTATGACCCGCTCGATTTTTGCGCCTTCGCGCCGGATTGCCGCTGGCAATTTCTCGTCCTCTGACAACATCAGTTCAATGGCTTCGCCGAGCGGCAGCTTGTCCAAAGTCATCGAGCGTGGATGGCGCTGCTCGGTAGGCGAGAGTGAAGGCGGTGTACGGAGAGCGGAATGCGGAACGGCGGACGCTGCTGCGGACGCACTCGGCTGACTTGGAACTTTGGGCTTTGAACTTTGAACCTGGCGCGCCAGCGCGACGGCGCCCCACACACTCTCGCGTTTTAATGGCGCGACCTCACAGCCCGGCCAGCGGGCGGCCAACTCCTTGGTCACCGCGCGAGCGAACTTCGGCTGCCTAAGCAGCACGCTGCCGGCGAGGATGAACCGCACCGGCGCGCCCAGCTTTAGCAATTTTCTTGCGCAACTCACTCCGTCCTTCGCGAGGCTCGCTGCCGCGCCGGCAAGAATGTCCCTCGCGATAACGTCACGCTCCGCTGCTGCTGCGAAGACTTCCACCGCGATCGCCGCGATGTCCGCCTTACTGGCGGTCTGCGCCCACGGGATGAGGTCGCGCGGTTCGTTAAGTTGCAACCCGCGCAGGACGCGCTTGCCTAACTGTGACCATACACCATCGCGGTCGAGGTAAAATATGCACGCCTTCAACGCACGCAGGCCGATTTCATAGCCGCTGCCCTTGTCACCGAGAAGGTGACCCCAGCCGCCGAAGCGGGCCGTGCGGCCGTCGGCTGCGCGGCCGTAGAAACATGAGCCAGTGCCGCTAAGGAGGAGGACTTGGGTGACAGGGGCTGGCGTATGCCGTTCGCGCTTCTTTTCGCGGGTTACTTCCCCCCTGTCACCTGCGGCGAGTGCCGTCTCCAAATCATGCGTTGCGTGGCACGGCACACCGGGCCAGACCTGCGCCGCTAGGGTGCGAATGCGTTCCCACTCCGGTTCGCCCCGCGCACCGGCGAGACCGATGGCGACAGCCGCGGGTGAGGGAAACCCTTTTAACGCCGTCCGCACCTCGCGCAGTCGGCGGAGCAGTTGCGCCTCGGTTAGCAGCTTGAAATTCCCCGGCCCCGTCTCGAAGCGCTTCAGCAAGCGCCCCTCCGCATCCGTCAGCAACGCCACCGTGCGCGTGCCGCCGCCCTCGATGCCGAGGAAGGTGGTGGCGGGGCTGTTCATTCGCACGCACGGAGTATGAACAGCGTGGCGGGCTTTCCAAGGCGGAGTGTTGGATAATCAGTATTCTTAGTCAGACAACAACGCTTGCAGTTCCCGGTTTTCAGAAAACTCAATTTTGATTTCTCAACACTGGCTTGGCTTCCCCTTCCGCTCGCGCTAACACTCCCGCATGACCGAGACGGAGCAACAAATCCTCACCGCCCTGCGCGACCTCGAAGCCACGGCCGCCCGCTGTCGCACCGAGAACCCGCCGCCACCGCTTACTCCTGTTTTCGCACGGCTGGACGCCCTCGCTGCGCAACTCCCGCCCGGAGGCAGCCACGACCTCCGCCATTACCTTCAGCGCAAAAGTTATGAAAAAGCCCGCCTTTGGCTCGAAGGAGTGGACCCGGAGAAGGGCACGTGCCGGAAGTGATCCCGTAATTTTTCAACGCCGAAGTGTAAAGTCATAGAGATGTAAGAATTACAGAAGCGCCCTGTCCATTGCGTCTCTCAGTTCAGGCCCCTCGCGTTAATCTCCATGCTCGCCAGCACTATCGCCGCCATCGCCACGCCGCTGGGAGAAGGCGGCTTAGCCGTGCTACGAGTGGCGGGGCCAAAAGCGTTGGCAGTGGCGGACAAAGTCTTTGTGCCCGTCGGCAAGTCGGCGCAAAAGCCCAGCGCTGCCGCGTCCCACACAGTGCATTACGGGCGCATCGAGCGCGATGGCCGGTTCGTGGACGAGGTGCTGGTGGCGGTGTTGCGTGCGCCGCGCACCTTCACGCGCGAGGACACGGTGGAGATTTCCTGCCACGGCGGATTGCTGCCGGCGAAGCTCGTGTTGGACGCGCTCCTCGCTGCAGGTGCGCGGCCCGCCGAGCCAGGCGAGTTTACGCAGCGCGCCTTCCTCAATGGCCGCATTGACCTCGCGCAGGCAGAAGCGGTAGCGGACCTGATCCACGCGCGCACCGAGCTGGCGCTCGCGGCGGCAGGCGAGCAACTCGCGGGCAAGCTCTCGCAGCGCATCAACCAGCTCCGCGACGACCTCGTGAAGACGCTCGCGCACATTGAGGCGCACATTGACTTTCCGGACGAGGACATCGCGCCGGACACGCGCGGACAGCTCCTCACGCGGCTCGAGCGTGGCGTCGCGTTCATGGATGAGTTGCTCCGCACGGCGAACGAGGGGCAAGTCCTGCGGCGCGGCATCCGCGCAGCCATCATTGGCCGGCCCAACGCAGGTAAGTCCTCGCTGCTCAACCAACTCCTCGGTCACGATCGTGCCATCGTCTCGCCCGTCGCCGGCACCACGCGCGACACCATCGAGGAGACCGCAAACATCCGCGGCCTGCCGGTGGTGTTCGTGGACACGGCGGGCCTGCGCGAGTCGCGCGATGACATTGAACGCGAGGGCATCCGCCGCACGCGGGCGATGGTGGCGAAAGCGGAACTGGTGCTACATGTGCTGGATGCGACCGAGCCGATGTCGGCAGAAGATGAACAGTTCCTGGCGGAGCTGGGCGGTAAGAAACGCATCGTGGTGCTGAACAAGAGCGATTTGGTCCCGGCTGACTGCTATAAAACGCTGAAACAGGCCATCGCCGTCTCCTGCCTCACTGGCTCCGGCCTTGAAGCGCTTAAGGACGCTATCAAGGAGACTGTTTGGGCCGGCGAGATCCATGCTGAGATGCTGCAAGTGGCCATTAACTCCCGACATCAAGACGCCCTGCAACGCGCGCGGGCTGCAACGGTGAGGACGGCTGAAGCCTTGCGGACTGACCTCACGCTCGAACTCGTCGCGCTGGATCTGCACATCGCCGTCAACGCCGTAGGTGAAGTCGTTGGTAGGACGACTACGGAGGACTTGCTGGACTCGATTTTCAGCCAGTTTTGCATCGGGAAGTGAGCAGAGCGTCGCGGGGCGAGAGTCTCATTGGAAACTGCATGATTGCGGGTACATGCGATGGGTAAAAAGCACCCACGAAATCTCCCTCGACATGCTGTTCCGCCTACACATCCGTTTTTCCTCGCCGGTTTTCGTCGCTCCCGCAGTGCTGTCCGAGAGTCCGGTGCGAAGGATGTCGCCAACGGGCACGCGTTCGCGCTGGGCACAGCGAGGTTGGAAAGCCATCGGGAAAGTTGGTAAGCTCGGTGCCTGTAAAGCCTCAGGGTTGAAGTGGTCGCTGTTAGTGGCCGTCAGAAACCCGTCGTCTTGAGCTTGAAAACACTGCTTCAACTGCTGTCCACCTTGGCCGCGCTGGCCGCCGCCCCGCTGTTCGCCTTGTCGGCGAAAGCCCCGGTCCCGCGCACGTTCAACTTTGAGAACGACATCAGCCCGCTGCTCACGCGCCACGGCTGCAACGGGTCCCAGTGCCACGGCAAGGCGGAGGGGCAGAACGGCTTCAAGCTATCGGTCTTTGGCTTCGACGCGCAAGCGGACTGGCACGCGCTCACGATTGAGAGCAAGGGCCGTCGTGCCAACGCCGCGGCACCTGAGCAAAGTTTGTTCCTCGCCAAGGCCAGCGGGTCGGTACCGCATCAGGGCGGCGCGCGAATTCCGGCTGGCGCACCAGACTTTGAGACTATCCGCGCTTGGCTCGCGGCGGGTGCACCCTTCGGCGCGACGAACGACGCCCGAGTGGTGAAGGTCGAACTGGAGCCACGGGAAAAAATCCTTGCGCCGGGCGCGAAGCTTCAGCTTCGGGTCAACGCGACATACTCCGACGGGCGCAAGGCTGACGTGACGCGGTTCTGCGTGTTCCAGTCGAACAACGATTCGCTCGCGCGGGTGGACGAGCACGGCGCGGTGGTCATCGGCTCGCTGCCGGGACAGACGAGCATTATGGCGCGCTACCTGGGCGAGGTGACCTCGTTCATGGCCATCGTGCCGCGGCCCGGCAAGCCGGTGGGCGACGCAGGGTTCGCCGAGTTCAACTTTATTGACCGCCACGTCAACGCGCACCTCAAGAAGCTCAACCTCCGACCGAGCGATGTCTCTGACGACGCAACCTTCCTCCGCCGCGCGCACCTTGACATCATCGGCACGCTGCCGACGGCGGACGAGGCGCGGCGCTTCCTCAGTGACCAGTCCGCCGACAGGCGTGCGAAACTCGTGGACGCGCTATTGGCGCGGCCGGAGTTCGCCGACTTCTGGGCGCTCAAGTGGGCCGACCTGTTGCGGGTGGACCGGCAAAAACTCAGCCCGCGCGACGCGTATGCTTACTACCGGTGGATTCGTGAGCAGTTCGCCTTAAACCGGCCGCTCGATCAATTTGCCCGCACGTTGCTTACTGTGGAAGGGCCACTGGACGACGCGCCGGCGGGGCATTTCTACAAGGTCGTGAACAAGCCCGGCGAGATGGCCAACGCGGTTTCGCAAGTTTTTTTAGGCGTGCGCATCGCGTGCGCGGAGTGCCATCACCATCCGTTTGACCGCTGGAGCCAGACGGATTACTACGGCATGTCCGGCTTTTTCTCGCAGGTGAGCGTGCGCAAGGGTGCGCTGGGCGAGACGCTGCTGGCCGAGGGGAATCCCGGCGTGAAGCACCCGCGCACCGGCGAGGCGGTGCAGCCTTATGCGCTGGGCACGGGAATGCCAGCCGCCGCGCCCGCCGGTGACCGTCGCCGCGTGCTGGCTGAGTGGTTCATCGCGCCAGAGAATCCGTTCTTCGCACGCAACCTCGCCAATCGCCTCGTGGCGCATTTCCTCGGGCGCGGGGTGGTGGAGCCAGTGGACGACGTGCGCGCGACGAACCCGCCGGGCAATCCCGCGCTGCTCGATGCGGTGGCGAAGTCGCTCGTGGATGCGCGCTTCGACCTCAAGCAGTTCATCCGCACGGTCACGGCCTCGCGCACGTATCAGCTTTCCGCAACGCCGAACGAAACTAACGCGCAGGACGAGCAGAACTACTCGCGCGCGCTGTTCAAGCGCCTGCCCGCCGAGGTGCTGCTCGATGCGGTGTGTGATGTAACGGGCGTGCCGGAGAAGTTCGACGGCGTGCCGGCAGGTGCGCGCGCCGTGCAGCTTTGGGACAGCCAGACGCAGCACTACTTTCTGAAACTCTTCGGCCGCCCTGTGCGCGTGACCGCGTGCGAGTGTGAGCGGAACGTGGAGGCGAGCATCGCGCAGGTGCTACATCTGCTCAACTCGCCGGGCCTGCATGCGAAGCTCATGCATGCCGATGGTCGCCTTGCGCGGCTGGGGGCGGCTCACGCAGATAACGCGAGGCTGGCGGAGGAGCTTTACCTGACCTTCTATAGCCGCCCGCCGGGCGATGCCGAGCGTGCGCTGGCTGTGAGGCACTTTGCCATGGGCCGCGATCGACAGCAGGCCTTGGAGGACTACGCCTGGAGCCTCTTGAACACCGTTGAGTTTAGCTTCAACCACTGACCACGGACCGCGAAATGCGTTGTCCAGTCGCCTCGCACCGCGCTATCGTCATTCCCCTTGTGACCCAGTTGAAGGCCATTTTTTTGTTCGTCGCCATTGCACTCGTGACTGGCTGCAATCCGCCTGAAGCCCAAAAGGGCGGCAAGAAAGACAGCAAGACAGGCATCGTGTTACCGACGCGCACAGTGGTCGTCGCGCCAATTGAGACGCGGTCAATGGAGCGGTCACTCGGTGTGATTGGGTCGCTCGCGGCGATTGACCAGGCGACGTTGAGTGTGAAGGCATCGGGTCGACTGCAATCGCTCTCCGTTGATCTGGGCTCGCGCGTAAAGCGCGGCGACCTCGTCGCGCAGATTGAGCCGGTGGATTACGAGTTGCGGGTGCGCTCGGCGGAAGCGTTGCTTGCGCAGGCGCGGGCGCGGCTCGGGTTGCCGCTCGTGGGGGCGGATGATGAGGTCAAGGCCGAGGAAACTAGCACGGTGCGGCAAGCGAAGGCGGCCCTGTTGGAAGCTCAAAGGCAGCGTGAACGCATCCGGGAGCTGACCAAGCGCGGCATTTCCCCGCAGTCCGAACTGGAAATGACGGAGGCGAATTATGACATCGCGTTCAACCGTCACCTCGAAGCGGTGGAGGACATTCGCCAGCGGCAGGCGTTGCTTCAGCAGCGGCGCGCGGAAGTGGAAATTGCCCGGCAACTCTTGGTGGACACGCGGATTCTCGCGCCGTTTGACGGCATCGTGCAGGAACGCCGCGCCAGTTTGGGAGAATTTCTCAACCCTGCTGCACCGGTGGTGACGCTGGTGAAGGTAGATCCACTTCGGCTGCGCGTGGAAGTGCCTGAGCGCAGTGCGGTCGGCGTGCGGGCTGGGCTCGCTTTGCGGCTCACGACTGAGGGCGATACGAACCGCCACATGGGCACCATCACACGTCTCAGCCCGGCCATCACGGAGCTGAACCGCATGCTGGTGGTGGAGGCCGATATCCCGAACGTAGCGGGGGCGTTGCGGCCCGGGACGTTTGTGCGTGCGGACATCGTGCTGGCGGAGGTGGAGCCGGCAGTCGTTGTGCCAAAATCCGCGCTCATCACCTTTGCGGGTATCGAGAAAGTCTTCCTCGTTAAGGACGGCAAGGCCGTCGAGAAAAACGTCACCTCGGGCCGACGCGAGGGAAATTTTATCGAAGTGGTAGGCGGCGTGAAACCCGGCGACACCGTGGTCCTCAACCCCGGCAGCTTGCAAAATGGTCAGCCGGTGACCTTGGAGCAGACAGCAGTCGGCGGTCAGCGCTCAGCGAAGTCGGGAGAGCCAACTGCGGGGGGCGGCAAGCTGGGAAAGCCGAGCGGGCCATGAAAAACTTCCGCGAGTTGACGGGCTGGCAGCAAAGCCACCGGCTGGCGCTGACCGTTTACGCGGCGATGCGCGTTTTTCCAAAGGTGGAGCAATATGGAGACACGAGCCAGACCCGCCGGGCCTGCACTTCCATACCAACCAACATTGCCAAAGGCTGCGGACGTGCCG
>VHDH01000130.1 GCA_016871445.1 Verrucomicrobiota bacterium
CACTCGGCCGCGCCGTCATCGGCGGGCTCGCCGCCGCGACGCTCGCGACACTCTTTGCGCTGCCGTCCGTCTTCGCCGTGGTGATGACCGGCAAGCACACCCGCTCCGCCAGCCTCGACCCGGATGACCCGGCCAGCCCGCAGTTCAGTGCTGCAAAGTCCTAAGCCTCACACGACCTATGCGACCTATCTGTTCCCCACTGTTCCTTGCGCTGCCTGCGCTGCTCGCCGCGCCCTTCGCCCACGCTCAATACGGCCCCGCCGGCGGACCCTCACCGGCCGCGCAAGCCGTCCGCGTCGCCATGCCCACGCGCGGTGATGTCCACCGCTTCGTCGCGCAGCCCGGCACCGTGCGACCGCTTCAGCAAGCGACACTTTACGCGAAAGTCCCGGGCTACATCCGCTCCATCAAAGTGGACAAAGGTGACTCTGTGAAGGCCGGTCAACTCCTTGCCGAACTGGACGCTCCCGAACTGGAAGCCGATCTCCTTCGCGCCCGTGGCGAACTTACCAAAGCCCGTTCCGATAGCGCCCGCGCCAATGCCGACGTGAGCAAGGCACAGTCGGACCTGGCCCGCAGCCAGGCGGACATCGCCAGCGCCGAAGCGCTCGTCCATAAAGCCGAGGCGGAACTCTTTGCCGCGAAAGCCACCGCGGCGCGCGCGCAAGCCGAGCTGCCCAAGGCGCAGGCCGAGTTGGAGTTTGCCACCTTGGATCATTCGCGACTCGTCGAGGGCCGGCGTAAAGCTCCCGACCTTGTCGTGCCCGCGCAGGTGGACGCCGCGAAGGCCAAATTGGAGACCGCGCGCGCGCAGACCGGTGTGCTGAAGGCCGCCGCTGAAGCCGCTGGTGCTGATGCGGAAGCCGCAAAGGCCCGCCGTGTCGCAGCCGAAGCGAACTTGAAGGCTAGCGCGGCCCAAGCCGAGGCGACAAAGGCCAGCGTGGAGGCCGCGCGCGCCGTATTCGCCGCCGCACAGGCCGCGGTGACGATCGCGGAGGCGAACGTGAAGCGGACCGAATCGCTCGCGGACTTCACTCGCCTCACCGCGCCATTCGATGGCGTCGTCACCGCGCGCTTCGCGGACCTCGGCGCGTTCATTCCCGCCGCCACTGCAGGCGCGCCCCAGAGTGCGGCCGTGGTCACCGTGATGGACTTCAACACCGTCCGCGTGCAGGTGCCGATCACCGAGGTGGAAGCCGCGCTCGTCGCGAAAGGTCAGCCGGTAAAAGTCGCGCTCGATGGCCTGCCCGGAAAATTTTTCGACGGCACGGTTACGCGCTTTGCCGGCGCCCTAGACGAGGCAACGCGCACAATGCTCGTCGAGGCCGAGCTGCCGAACCCCGGCCATACGCTGCGCCCCGGCATGTATGCCACCGTGCGCGTGGGCGTGGAGAAGCACTCGAATGTGATGCTCGTGCCCAGCGAGGCGTTGGTAATGGAGAAGACTGCCGCCTTCCTTTTTCTCGCCGACGGCGGCGATGGCCTGCCCGGAAAAGTTTTCGACGGCACGGTTACGCGCTTTGCCGGCGCCCTAGACGAGGCAACGCGCACAATGCTCGTCGAGGCCGAGCTGCCGAACCCCGGCCACACGCTGCGCCCCGGCATGTATGCCACCGTGCGCGTGGGCGTGGAGAAGCACTCGAATGTGATGCTCGTGCCCAGCGAGGCGTTGGTAATGGAGAAAACTGCCGCGTTCCTCTTCCTCGCCGACGGCGGCAAGGCGAGGAAGACGCCGGTCAAGATTGGCTTCAACGACGGGACGAAGGTGGAAGTCGTCTCGGGCATCGCCGAGAACGCGAAGGTGATTCTCATTGGGAAAATGACCTTGGCCGACGGACAGGCCGTGAACGTGCAGGAGGGCAAGTGAAGAATTCAGCGTTCAGTGTTCAGCGTCCAGTGCCGGCGTGCCGGCGACTTGCGGTCGCTGCAGGGAATGGTGCTGATGCGGAGTGGCGGCTGGTAGAACGTCGGCACGGGCGGTGGACCTTGGCGGCCCTCATCTGCACCGCGTTCCTCGCCACCGCCGCGACCAACCAGCCCATTGATCTGCCCACCGCGTTGCGTTTGGCCGGTGCGCAGAATCTGGACGTGCAAATCGCCCGCGAGCGGTTGCGCGAGGCGGAGGCGCAGCGCGATGCCGCGGTTTATAACTTTTTCCCATGGCTGACACCTGGCGTCGGCTACCGACGAAACGACGGTCGCATTCAAGACATCGTTGGGACGGTATTCGATGCCAGTAAACAGCAACTCACCCCCGGCGCGACCCTCGAGGCGCGGCTAGAACTAGGTGAGTCTTGGTTCAAGGTGTTAGCCGCGCGCCAACTCGCCAAGGCAGCTGACCACGCCGCCGCCGCGCAGCAACAGGAGTCGGTCATGTCCGCTGCATTGGGATACTTCGAACTAGTGCGGGCACGCGCCACAGCCGACGTAGCTCAGGAGGCGGCCCGCGTGGCCAGCGACTATGCCGATCAACTTCTGCGTGGGGTGGAACTGGGCCTCATTTTCAAAGGCGACGCCTTACGCGCGCGCGGCCAAGCTGAACGCAATCAGCTCTCCGTCCACCAAGCCCGAGAGCAGCAACGTGTCGCCGCCGCACGGCTAGCGCAGTTGCTTCGACTCGATCCAACGGTGACTCTCGTCCCGGCTGACAACGAATTGCTCCCGCTTACCTTGACGGCAACCAACGCCGCACTCGATACGCTTGTAGCTCAGGCGTTGGGTGCGCGGCCGGAACTCAAGCAGGGTGTGGCACTCACCGCCGCCGCCGCCCGTCAGCACGACGCCGTGACGCGCGGCCCGCTGGTTCCCTCGCTGGGCGCACAAGCGTTTCTCGGCGCGCTGGGCGGGGGACGGGACAACGATATGGAAACCTTCGGCAGCAGCGCAAACGTGGCGCTTACACTCGGCTGGCGCATTGGCCCAGGCGGCCTGTTTGATTCAGCGCGCGAGAAAACGGCACAGGCCCGACTCACCGCAACCTCACTGGCTGCAGACAAAATCAGAGACGATATCATCCGGCAGGTAGTCGAGGCTCACACGCGTATTCACTCGCTGGCGTCCCAATTGACAACCTTGCGCTCTGCCCTTGCCACGGCGGAAGAGGCCTTCCGTCTCACCCGCGAACGCAAAGAGCGCGGCTTCGGGATGGTGATGGAAAACATTTTTGCCGAGCAGGAACTCACTCGCGCCCGCAGCGACTTCGTGGCTGCGGTGGCAGAGTTTAATCAGGCGCAATTCCGACTACGCCGCGCCATCGGACAGGTAACCGCCGAATGATTTACCAGCCCCCGCGCAAGGCCGCAGGTATGGCACCCTGCTTTCGTAGCGACCGCAGGCTCAATGCGTCGTGACGCTTGGCTAGCCGGACGCCCTGCCCATCAGTAACGAGCGGGCAATGGAAAAAGGCGGGCGCCGTCCAACCCAGTGCTTCGAAAAGAAGTATTTGCCGTGCCGTGCTTGGCAACAAGTCTGCGCCTCGCACTACTTCCGTGATGCCCATCTCGGCATCGTCCACTACACAGGCGAGGTGATATGCGGGCAGATCATCGTTACGCCACACAACAAAGTCGCCAAAGTCCCGGCCCGCCACAAAGGTCTGCAGCCCGCACTGCCCATCGTAAAAAGTCACCGCTCGTCCATCCGGCACGCGGAAACGCCATGAAGGGGATGGAGGGCGGACCGCATTTAACGGGTGACATCCAGCGGGAGCCCCGTCACCCGCAGCTTCCGGGCGCGCGTCGGTTTCCACCTGCCACTCTTCACTTGTCAAATGCCGACAAGTCCCGGGATACACAGGTTCGTCTTCTCCCGCGTGTGGCGCGGCGAGGGCGCGCAGCACATCCTGCCGGGAACAAGTACAAGGGAAGAGCAAGCCGTTGGCGCGAAGCCGCTCAAAAGCGGCGCGATAGAGCGGCAATCGCTCGCTCTGAGAATATGGCGCGTGCGGACCGCCGCAGTCGGGGCCTTCCTGCCAGCCAATGCCAAACCAGCCCAAATCCTCGAACATCGCGCTGACAAACTCGGGGCGGCAACGGGGACGGTCGAGATCGTCGTTACGAAGGATGAGTTGCCCCTTTTGCGCAGCGGCCCGCTCATGCGCGGTCCAAAAAGTACGCGCGTGCCCGAGGTGCAGGTAACCCGTAGGCGATGGCGCGAGGCGGCCGCGATATGGACGCACATCGCTCACCGGACTTCCTCTGGATACTGCGCGAGCGCCTCGGCCATGCCCGGCAAACGGAAGGAGAGCAACCGCTGCACCTTCGCGCAGTTTAGCGAACTGTCCGCTGGGCGCGGCGGGCCTTGGTAATTCTTGATTGTGTCAGGCGTCACTCTGCCCGGCAGTGGCGGCCAATGAGGGAGGAGCAGTTTTGCTATTTCCCAGCGCGCCAGCCGGTCCGCACCACAAAGGTGAAACAAGCCGGTGGCGCGCTGGTTTAACAATTCCCAAGTCGCTCGCGCTGTGTGGAGCGCAGCCGCAGGGCAGCGATACTCATCGGTGAAAAGGGCGATATCCCTGCCGGCCGTGAGCTCGTTGCGGAACTGCTCATTGAAGCCGCGGTTACCGGTCGGGGATTTGCCAAAGTTGAGCGAGAGGCGCAGCACCGTGTGGCGCGGGTTCGCTAGCACGGTCTGCTCAGCGGCTACCTTGGTTGCGGCATAGACGGTCAAGGGATTGGGCGCGTCGGACTCGATGTAGTTGCCCCGCTTGCCATCAAAGACGAGGTCGGTGGAATAAAAGAATAAAGGCACTGCGACGGCGAATTCCGCTAGCTGACAGGTGACGTCGACGTTCACTCGATGGGCATGCTCAGGATCACGTTGGCAAGCAGGCGGATGCGCGATAGCGGCGCAGTGGATAACGGCGTCCGGTGAATCGGCGAGGTATCGGTTTCGCAGCGCGGCGAAATCGTTTAAGTCAAGGTCGCTGCGTTGCAGCCCGATAACCTGCCAGTCCGGCGCATACCGCCGAGCAGTTTTGATCAGGTAGCTGCCCAGCAGGCCGCCAGCTCCGGTAATCCAGACACGCGGCGGGCTCATTTGTCCACCGCACCAGCCTTGCGGCACGGACGCATGATTAGGAGTTTGGTTAGATTCACGTCTATATTTCTATCGCCATCGGCTCCATTTTCATCAACGAGGGCGGGAAACTATCCGCGTTGAACATCCCGACGGAAGCTTTTCAATCCGTGACACGCTCCGCGATGAAACTCTGCTACTACCTCAACGACTGCAGTGACGCTCCTGCTCACGCCTTTATGTTATGATCCTCCGCTTCGCTGGGTCGGGCTGCTGGCGGTAAAGAACAGCAACATGGCCGACAATCCAAATGAGCTGGCTGTCGGTCTTCTCGGCAAGCTGAGGGGCAATTTCCTTTCGTTCGTCCTTGAACGCGGCGAACTTGATCTTAACTAGCTCGTGTTGAGCAAGCGCGTCAGCAAGACTCTTGATGAAACTTTCAGTCGCACCAGCTTTGCCAAGCGCGAGCACGGGATCGAGCCGTTGAGCAAGGCCCTTGAGTCTGCTAATGGTGGCGTTGGGAAGACGGGCGTTCATCTACTTAGCAGGAGATAGTTCTTCGTGCTGCGTGCTGACCGCGACACCGCGCGAATCGGTGACAGAGAGATAACAGACCAGCGGCCGTTCAGTAGGCAACGGTGCGGTGACGATGCCGTCCTTGAACTCAGCGGGCTTCGAAAACCATTGGCGCTTCTGCCAGGGGCCCGTATCGGTGGTGAAATGAAACTCGGCCTTCGTCACCGGTACGGGGGCGATGACCTTGGCCGTAACGCGCTCGCCGGAAATCCGCATCGCGTCGAGTGTCGCAAGCGGGGGAGTGCTTTTGAGATGGCTGTCCACAAACGCGTCTACTTCACCAAAGGTCCAGATGTGGCCGTGAGGCAATTTGATCTTCACCGATACCTTGCGGAATCGCTCGGCGACGAGCTGATAGCACTTCTTGTAGCTGTCCATGGGGTAGGCAAAATCGTTCGACCCATTGAGAAAGAGAATCGGGCAGGACACGCCAGCGAGGTATTGTGAGGGGTCCCAGTGGCTTACCCAGCGGTCGCGGTGCTCGGCGGTCATCTTCGCAATACGCGACTCCAGCCAAACGCTATTCTCATGCAGGAAACCACAACCATAGACGGGGACGGCGACCTTCAGCCGGTCGTCGATGCCCGCTACGATGCATGTCAGATAGCCGCCCCAACTAATGCCCGTGATGCCAATGCGGTTCCGATCAACCTCGGGCCGCGCCGTGAGCAACGAGTGTGCACGCAAGACCGCCGCCACCGCGTGATACGTCCACATGTCTCTCGCGTCGGCTTCGGTGAAGTCGCGGAACTTCGCGACATCGCCCTGCTCAGGGCCGCCATCGGGCAGACGACCGACCGGCCCGTTGCCGGCGAGGTCCATCGCAATGGCGCAATAACCGCGCTTGGCCCAATGCTCAGCCCAAAGCGGGAAGGCTTTTCCGCCGCCACCATGCACCAGCACCATCGCAGGAAAAGGCCCGCTGCCCTCGGGCCGCCCGTAATACGCAAAGACCCGCGTGGCTTGGCCCTTGAATGGCTCGCCCGCGTAGTAAAGCGACTGAACGAGATTGGTGCGCTCGCCCCATTCGACCTTCGGCACTGCCTTAAGCGCAGCCAAGTTCCAAGGACCACTATTACGCGGAGCTGCATTGCCAGCATGAGCGAGACCTAACGCGACTAGCAAGGAAGCCAAAGGAAATTTCATGCGTCTTCGACGCTACGCAGCAAACCCGGTATTTCGAGGAAATTCGGGGAGGAACTTAGCTCGCCCGTTTATTCTTGGTGGCGAGGCGACCCTAAGATTCATACGGGTAGCAGTTAGGGACAATAGCTTGACGGGCCGCGCCGTGGGCTAGCGGCGGTTGGACAAGCGCGTGGACGATCTCTAATCTGGTCGAGTGAACCGCCGCTACATCCTGCTGGCCATGCTACTCGCGCTTGGCGCGCTGCCAACTTGCGCGGCAGGAATCAACTACACCGTTTCACGGGAGCTCCCCCCTGCCCTGCCCCGGGAGTTTCGTGGCGCGTGGGTCGCGACGGTCAATAACATTGACTGGCCCTCCAAAGCCGGCCTCACCACACAACAACAACAAGCCGAACTCCTCACCTTACTCGACAAAGCCGTCGCATTGCGGCTGAACGCTATCGTGCTACAAGTCCGCCCTGGCTGCGACGCACTTTACGTCTCGCAGCTCGAGCCGTGGTCCGAATACCTCACCGGCACAATGGGCCGCGCGCCCGAACCGCATTACGATCCGCTGACGTTCGCTGTTACGGAGGCGCACCGGCGCGGACTGGAGTTGCATGCATGGTTTAATCCTTTCCGCGCCCGGCAAGCCTCTGCGAAGAGCGACGTTTCGACTACGCACATCAGTCGGGCGAAGCCAGAACTCGTCCGCAAATACGGCACCCTTCTCTGGCTCGACCCCGGCGAGGCCGCCGTTCACGAGCATTCTCTTCGTGTCATCCTCGATGTCACGCGCCGCTACGACGTGGATGGCATCCACCTCGACGACTATTTCTATCCGTATCCTGAGAAGACCACCGCGAAGCAAGTCATTCCGTTTCCCGACGACGTGAGCTGGCGCAAATATCAGGAGTCCAACGGCAAGCTCACGCGCGACGACTGGCGTCGCGACAATGTGAACCGCTTCGTCCAGCGCCTTTACTCGAGTGTAAAAGCCGAGAAGCCGTGGGTGAAGGTTGGCATCAGCCCCTTTGGCATTTGGAAGCCCGGCCATCCTCCTGGCGTGCGCGGAATGGACGCGACGCAGGAGATTTACGCCGACGCACTCAAATGGTTTCACGCTGGCTGGGTGGATTACTTTGCACCTCAACTTTATTGGAGCATTGACGCGCCAAACCAAAGCTTCCCGGCGCTGCTCAAATGGTGGGCCGGCCAAAACTCCAGCGCTCGCCATCTTTGGCCCGGCCTCTCCCCCGCCACCATTGCTCCTGACGGACGACGTGCGGAGGAAATCATCAAACAACTCCAACTCATCCGGGCGCAACCGGGTGCAACCGGCAGTCTGCAATGGAGCATTAAACCGCTGCTTCAAAACCGCGACGCCCTTGCCGATAAGTTGGTGCGACAGGTCAACCAAACGCCCGCACTCATCCCCGCGTCCCCATGGCTCGACCAAAGCGTGCCCGC
>VHDH01000131.1 GCA_016871445.1 Verrucomicrobiota bacterium
AAGCAGGTCTTTTACTTCCCAATATCGCCGCGCCCACGGCTGACCCAAGCTCTGTCGCAAACTGTAAACCCACACCTTGCGAAACGGGTTCCAAAAAACGGTGGAGCGATCACCAGACGCACCGGTGCGCTGCGCGCGCGGTCCCCACTTTATGCCATCGGGTGAGAAGTGCAGCGAAAGGCCGAACGTGTCGCCGTCCTTATGCGCTCGCCACATCTTGTAACGGCGCGACGGATCAGAATCGGATTGATCCAACCACACAGTCGAAGAGTCGCGTGGGTCGGTCTGCACAAGATTGCTGCCGGGGCGCAAGCCTAAGTCCGGCTTCTCCCAGTCGAAGCCATTGGTTGAAATGGCCAGTGCAGTGCCGCGCTCATAGCCAGCTTGGTAGTAGCAGGTGAAAACGGACTGCATCCGGAACAACTCGCGCGGAAAAGCGTCCTCCAGCAGCCAGCGGTTCAGACGCTTGAGGCGGTCGCCCTGCGGGTTCGCTGTGAGCAGCGCGCTGGTCCGCAAGCTCATGCGCACGCTTTGAAACCGGGCGCCATCAAAGATAGATGGCCCAGCGATGACGCGGTTGAGCTCAGTGGCAAGCAGGACCTGCATCTTAGCGATTTCGGTAAGATTGGTGCTGCGGAAGTCCTTGAGCTTCGCCTGCGCGGCAGGGGAAATCTGCGCGGCGAACCACGTGGCAAGCGCATTAGTGCTAGGCGTGAGCAGGGCTGCAAGCCGAAACACGTCCTGCACTTCCTCAGGCCGAAACTCAGGGGGCGTAATTCCATTCATCGGATCTAACCACACCCCATCGCTGAAGGGCATGGCCATCGCGCCGCCGGCTTTCTCCCATTCGCGATCGGGCTTCAGCACAGGGTTGTTCGAGTGCAGGAGGGGCTGGTGCCAAGTGCGCTTGAGCGTGTTGCTCTCGATAAGAAAGTCGTCCACAAAAAGCTGGCGACCAGTGGTGATATCGATGACGGGCGGCGGGTTGCTTAGGTAAGGAACGACCATCGGCTCACCAGGCCGGTATTCGTTCCTCGGCGGCCAGATAACCGGAAGGACAATCCCATTGTAAAGCGTCTCGCCGACCGGTGCAGCGGTGGGAATGATCGGCGGAGCGATGGGCGGCTGGGCTTGGGCGGTAAGTAGTGACGGGACAGGCGGGTTGGTAGGCGGCAAAACGGCCACGCGGTTGGTCATCTGAAAAATGGCGTTAGACTGCGCTGGCGTGAGCGCGGGCACTGGCGATGGCGTGAGCGACTTCGCAATGTCCGGCAGGACGGAAGCTGACGACGTAGGAGCAGACTTAGTAGCCGAGCGCGAGAAGCCCCCATTGCCTACCGCCCAACCTAACAAGCCGCCCACCGCAACAGCTAACCCGAGCCACAGCCACGGGATCGGGCGGGACGGCGGCGGGACGACTGCGGGATCGGGTTTAATTTGCTTCGGCATGGGACGATTAAGCCAAAGCTGAGCGTAGTTGCCATTAGTTTTTAACCGAAGTTTGGGCAACCACGACTCACATGAGTTTTTAGGAGTTTAGGTTTCGCTCTCGCAGATAGCTCTCAAATGCGCCTGCTTAGCACTGCTACTTGTTTACTTCAGTTCAAAGACGGGAAGGAAACGGCTTTCTTACCGCTGCTCGCGACTAAACTAAAAAAGCAGGGCCGACTTACGCCGGCCCTGCTGTGATTTATTTTATGATTTCAGCGTGGATTACATATCCATGCCGCCTGGACCATGGTGGTCACCGCCGGCGACCGGAGGCTTTTCCTTCTCCGGCTGATCAGTGATGAGGCACTCGGTGGTCAGCAACAAGCCCGCGATGGAGCTGCTGTTCTGGAGCGCGGCGCGAGTGACTTTTTTGGGGTCAACGACACCGGCTTTCACGAGGTCTTCATAGTCGCCTGTAGCGGCGTTGAAGCCCTCGTTGCCCTTGCGCTTCTTGATCTCCTGCACAACGACAGAGCCTTCGTAACCGCCGTTGTTGGCGAGCCACTTAGCGGGCCATTCGACGGCGCGCTTCACGATTTCGACGCCGAGCTGTTCGTCGGTGTTGGCGCCTTTCACGGCGTCAATCGCGGGGAGGCAGCGGAGCAACGCCACGCCACCGCCTGGGACGATGCCTTCTTCAACGGCCGCACGGGTCGCGTGCAGCGCGTCTTCGACACGGGCCTTCTTTTCCTTCATCTCAGTTTCGGTAGCAGCACCGACATTGATGACGGCGACGCCGCCGGCGAGCTTGGCGAGGCGCTCTTGGAGCTTCTCGCGGTCGTAGTCGCTGGTAGTCTCGTCAATCTGGCGGCGGATCTGGTTCACGCGGCCCTGGATCTCAGAGGACTTGCCGTTGCCTTCGACGATGGTGGTGTTTTCCTTGTCCACGACGATGCTCTTGGCACGGCCGAGGTCGGTGAGTTCGAGGTTTTCAAGCTTGAGGCCGAGGTCCTCGCTGATGAACTTGCCGCCGGTGAGGATCGCGATGTCCTCGCACATGGCCTTGCGGCGGTCACCGAAGCCGGGGGCCTTGACGGCCACGACGTTCAGGATGCCACGGAGCTTGTTCACGACGAGGGTCGCGAGGGCTTCGCCTTCGACTTCTTCGGCAATGACGAGCATGGGCTTGCCGACCTTGGCAACCTTCTCGAGCAGCGGGAGCAGGTCCTTGAGGGAGCTGATCTTCTTTTCGAAGAGGAGGATGTAGGCGTCCTCGAGCTTGGCTTCCATAGTGTCCGCGTTGGTCACCATGTAGGGGCTAAGATAGCCCTTGTCGAACTGCATGCCTTCGACGACGTCGAGGGTGGTCTCGATGGACTTTGCCTCTTCGACCGTAATGGTGCCATCCTTGCCGACCTTGTCCATCGCGTCAGCGATGATTTCGCCGATGGTGGAATCCCAGTTGGCGGAGACGGTCGCGACCTGCTTGATCTCTTCCTTGTCCTTGACCTTCTTGGCGATCTTGTCGAGCTGCGCGACGGCGGCGTCCACGGCCTTTTGAATGCCGCGCTGAATGCCGATCGGATTGGCACCCGAAGTCACGTGCTTCAGGCCTTCACGGAAGATGGCTTCCGCGAGCACCGTGGCCGTGGTGGTTCCGTCGCCGGCGGAGTCGCTGGTCTTGCTGGCGACCTCGCGAACCATCTGCGCGCCCATATTTTCATAGGAGTCGGCGAGTTCGATCTCCTTGGCAACCGTGACACCGTCCTTGGTCACGGTCGGGGAACCGAACTTTTTGTCGATCACGACGTTACGGCCCTTGGGGCCGAGTGTCGCGGCGACGGCCTTCGCGAGCTTGGAGACGCCCCGCAGGAGCGTCTGGCGCGCGGCTTCATCGAACAGGAGTTGTTTTGCTGCCATATTAGTTTCTGTTTTCTAGGTTGATGATGTGGGGCGGGATTACTTGATTACAGCAAGAATGTCGTCGCTGTTTAGGATCTTGTATTCCTTGCCGTCAATTTTGATTTCAGTGCCGCCGTATTTGCTTACGAGCACGCGGTCGCCGACTTCGACTTCGAAGGGAACCTTCTTGCCGTTGTCATCGGTCTTGCCGGTGCCGAGGGCGCGGACGACGCTCTCTTGCGGTTTTTCCTTGGCGGTATCGGGAATGATGATGCCGCCCTTCTTGTTTTCTTTTTCCTCAGCCGGCTCCACGAGGACGCGGTCGCCGAGGGGTTTCACGTTTAGTGCCATGGTGTGTTTCTGTGTTTGTTGTGTTGTTTGATTTTACTGCAAATCAAATCCCGCGGCACTCGCTGCGGGAAAAGTGTTTTTACGGTTCATGACTTGGAACAAATGAAATGGAGGCGTCAGAGATTGAGACCTACTTCTTTTTCTCATCTACCACTTCGGCATCAATGACCGGGCCTTCGTCCTTGTCAGACTTCTTCTCGCTAGCGCCGGCGGTGGCAGTGCCAGCAGTTTTAGCAGCCTGGGCCTTTTCAGCTGCGGCCTTGTAAAGTTGCTCGGAAGCGCCCTGCCAAGCCTCGTTGAGCTTGTCACGGGTCTCGCGGATTTTATCCGCATCGGTGCCGGCGAGTGCCTCGCGGGCCTTCTTCACAGCGTCCTCGATCTTGGACTTCGCCGCATCATCAAGCTTATCGGCATTATCCTTGAGCAGCTTCTCGGATCGATAAACCACGCTATCGGTATCATTACGCAACTCGATTTCTTCGCGTTTAGCCTTGTCCTCGTCGGCATGTGCCTCGGCGTCTTTCCGCATTTTTTCGACCTCGTCTTTTGAGAGGCCGCTGCTAGCAGTGATGGTGATTTTCTGCTCCTTCCCAGTGCCGAGATCCTTCGCGTTCACGTGCAGGATGCCGTTGACGTCGATGTCAAAAGTCACTTCGATTTGCGGTACGCCACGCGGGGCGGGCGGAATATCGGCTAATTGGAATTTACCGATCGTCTTGTTGTCCTTGGAAAACTGTCGCTCACCCTGAAGGACATGAATTTCGACGCCCGGCTGATTGTCGCTGGCGGTTGAGAAAATTTCCGACTTTCGCGTTGGGATCGTGGTGTTGCGCTCGATGAGCCGCGTGAATACACCGCCCAGCGTCTCGATGCCCAGGGAGAGCGGTGTCACGTCCAATAGGAGAACGTCCTTTACCTCACCCTTGAGCACGCCACCCTGAATGCCCGCACCAATGGCGACAACTTCATCCGGATTGACGCCTTGGTGCGGCGGCTTGTTAACCAACGCGCGGGCAGTCTCGACCACGCGGGGCATGCGCGTCATCCCGCCGACCAACACCAACTCGTCAATTTTCTCGGTGCTTAGGCCGGCGTCGTTGAGACAGCTTTTGACCGGCGCAATCGTGCGTTCAAACAGTTCGTCGCAGAGTTGCTCCATTTTAGCGCGGGTGAGCTTGGTGGCAATGTGCTTTGGCCCACTTGCGTCAGCCGTCACAAACGGCAAGTTGATCTCGTATTGCTGCGAGCTTGAGAGAGCTATTTTTGCCTTCTCGGCCTCCTCCTTGATGCGTTGAAGCGCATCCGGTTGCTTACGGAGATCAATGCCAGAGGTTTTTTTAAACTCTTCAAGGATCCAGTCCATTATGCGGTTGTCCCAGTCGTCGCCGCCAAGATGAGTATCACCATTGGTTGCTTTGACTTCAAAGACGCCGTCGCCGATCTCCAGTACGCTGATGTCGAAGGTGCCACCACCAAGGTCGTATACCGCAATTTTTTCATCCTTCTTTTTGTCGAGGCCGTAAGCAAGCGAGGCAGCGGTCGGCTCATTAATGATACGGAGCACCTCAAGGCCGGCGATCTTGCCGGCGTCCTTCGTAGCTTGGCGCTGTGAGTCGTTGAAGTAAGCCGGAACCGTGATGACCGCCTGCGTGATGGTCTCGCCTAGGCGCGTTTCAGCATCAGCCTTGAGTTTTGCGAGAATCATTGCGGAAATTTCCGGTGGGCTGAACGCCTGCGGCTTGCCATCCACCTCTACTTCCACATGCGCGTCGCCATTGGCGGCTTTCACCACTTTGTATGGCACGCGTTTTAACTCCTCCTGAACCTCAGCGAATTTGCGTCCCATGAACCGCTTAATGGAGTAAACCGTATTGCGCGGATTTGTGACGGCCTGCCGCTTGGCTGCTTCGCCCACCACGCGCTCGCCAGACTTTGTGAACGCTACCACCGACGGCGTGGTGCGTTTCCCCTCGGAGTTTTCCAAGACCAGCGGTTCGCCACCCTCCATGACCGCCATGCAGGAGTTAGTCGTACCCAGATCAATGCCCAAAACTTTTGCCATAAATTGTGTCAGTTAAGACTTCATACTAGAAGCACCGCCAATGCCAGTGTACCAAAACTCTAGCCATGAACCTCACCGAACCCCTGTATTTGTTGATCAATTCAGGTCTCGTGTAACTTATCCAGCCAACGAGGCACTGTCCGTAATGTGTGTCATCTGTGTCCCATGACCGAGCACTTGGCACACCTCACCCGCTTGCATGGTCGGCTGCATTAACGGTGAGAACTTGTGTTGGGCTGTCTTATTTTTAATTCAGCCAAGCTTGAACCTTGAACCATCACGCGGGTTTTCCCATTCTTCGCGCATGGGTCGCCAGTGGTTGCATGCCAAACGCCTCGTCAACAACCTAAAAAAAGGTAAGACGAACGCCAAACTCGTCCGCGAAATCATGGTCGCTGCCAAGATGGGCGGACCGGATCCCGACGGCAACGCACGTTTGTTCGCCGCCGTCGAGAAAGCGCGTAAAGACAGCGTCAGTCGCGACGTGATCGAGCGCGCCATCAAGAAAGGCTCCGGCACCGGCGACGAAAAGCTCATCATGGAGCACGTTGTCTTCGAGGGCTATGCGCCGCACAAGGTGCCCGTGATCGTCGAGTGCATGACCGAGAACGTGAACCGCACCGCGCCAGACATCCGGGTGCTGTTCAAGAAAGGCCAGCTTGGTAATGCCGGCAGCAACAAGTTCCTCTTCGACCACGCTGGACTGGTGGAAGCTTTTCATCCGACGACTGGCCAGGACATCGAAGCTGCCGCCATCGAAGCCGGTGCGAACGAGGTCGAGCCGCTAATGCACGCGCAGAACGACGACATTCCCGATACTGCGACCGGTGCGCGCTTCATCACCGACCGCACGGCCATCCACACGGTTTCCCAATGGCTATCGAAGTCCGGCTGGACCGTGGTGACGAGCGAAATGGGCTACGTGCCCAAGAGCTTCCCGGAGCTGAACGATGCACAACGCAACGAAGTCGGCGAGTTCCTCCACAACTTGGACGAGCACGACGACGTCTCGCGCGTCTGGGCAGCGCTCAAGTGACGCGGCCCCGCCAGTCCCCTGCCCCGCTCATTTGTTAAACAGCTTGGTGTGGAAACCCATCATCACCGGCATGAGCACTGTTCGGCCCGGGCTTGCATGCCGTGTCCTTCGAGTTGTCGATGTCGGCGGGCCAATGATTCACCCCCAGCTCGAAGGGCAACTGCGTTTGTTTCTTGTGCAAGAGAGCGCCGCAACTCAGGCACGGAACAACCGCCACTTCCCGCACCAAGCTGATTCTATTCTTGCTAGGTCGCGCGACGTTGGACCATCGTGCGCTACTAAAGCATGCTTAAAAAAGCGCTGATTACGGGCATTACCGGGCAGGATGGCTCCTACCTGGCGGAGCTGCTTCTAGCCAAAGGTTATGAAGTTCACGGCATCATCCGCCGGGCGAGCACCTTCAACACCCACCGGCTCGACCACATCTACTCCGACCCGCACTCCCCGAAGCATAAGCTCAACCTCCACTATGGCGACCTCAGCGACGCCAGCGGCCTCGCCCGGCTCGTCGGAAAAATCCAGCCAGACGAAGTTTATAACCTCGCTGCCCAAAGCCACGTGCGCGTGAGCTTCGATGCGCCGGAATACACGGCGGACATCGTCGGTACCGGCACCATCCGCCTGTTGGAAGCCATTCGCGAGGTCGGCATCAAGCCGCGCTTCTACCAAGCCTCTTCTTCCGAGATGTATGGCAAAGTGCTCGAAGTCCCGCAGACCGAAAAGACGCCCTTCTACCCGCGCAGTCCTTATGCGTGCGCGAAAGTCTATTCCTACTGGATCACGGTGAACTACCGCGAGTCCTATGAGATGCACGCCAGCAACGGGATCTTGTTCAACCACGAGTCGCCCCGACGCGGCGAGACCTTCGTCACACGCAAAATTACCCGCGCCGTCGCCGCCATCAAACTCGGCAAGCAAGACAAGGTCTTCCTCGGCAACCTCGACGCAAAGCGCGATTGGGGCTATGCCAAAGAGTACGTTGAAGCCATGTGGCTCATGCTCCAGCAACCCGAGGCGGATGACTACGTCATTGCCACCGGCGAAACCCATTCCGTCCGCGAGTTCCTCGAAGTCGCCTTCGGTCACGCCGGGCTGGATTGGAAGAAGCACGTCGAGATTGACCCTCGCTACTACCGCCCGGCGGAGGTGGACCTGCTCATCGGCGACCCGGCCAAGGCACGCAAGAAACTCGGCTGG
>VHDH01000132.1 GCA_016871445.1 Verrucomicrobiota bacterium
ACCACAACATCGAGGTTGAGGACAACATCTCGACTTACATGGAATGGGCCAACGGCGCGACCGGCGTGTTCATCTCCTCCACGGGCGAAGCACCCGGCACCAACCGCCTCGAACTCTGCGGCACGCGTGGCAAGCTCGTCGTCGAGAACGACAAGATGCGTTTCGCGCGCAACGAGTCGGACATGATTGAGTTCAGCCGGATGTCCAAGAGCGGCTTCGCCAAGCCGGATGCGTGGAACTGCGAGATTCCCTTTGAACCGGCGACCAACCCGCACGGTATCCTCATCCAGAACTTTGTTGATGCCATCCTCGACGGGAAGCCGCTCATCGCGCCCGGCGCGGAGGGCATGGGCAGCGTGGAGTTGGCGAACGCCCTCCTCTACTCCTCGCTCATCGGCCAGAGCATCGAACTGCCGATGGACAGCAAGGCGTGGCAAAATAAGCTCAACGAACTCATCGCCAATTCGCGCCACGAGAAGAAAGTGGTGCAGAGCACGGCGGAGGACTTCACCAAGTCTTTCAACAAATAGGCACGACCCACTCCGGTGGCGTAGTCGTGCAGTGCGCTGTTCTAACTGGTGGAGGTCGGTTTTCCGCCCATGCGGGCCAGCGCGGTGGCGGCGGCTTGGCTTTCTGCCAGTTTTTTGCTCTTGCCCGTGCCTCGGCCAATTTCCTCACCCTTGTAATAGACGGCGCACTCGAAGTTGCGGTCATGATCTGGGCCGGTCGCGGAGAGGACCTGATATTGCGGGGCCTCGTTCGAGCGGGCCTGGAGGATTTCCTGCAACGCGCCCTTGGGATTATCCGTGGTGGCTGCAGTCTCAATGTCGGTTAGCGCGTCGCGGAACTGCCCAAGAATGAGCACCCGGGCAGGCTCATAACCTCCATCGAGGAAGATTGCGCCCAGCACAGCTTCGAAGGCGTCCGCAAGGATTGAGGGCCGGTCACGGCCGCCGCTAAGTTGCTCGCCGCGGCTGAGGATGAGGTGATCGCCTAAGTTTAGCGCACGGCCCTGCTCGGCAAGGGAGGACTGGTTCACGAGCTGCGCGCGGATCTTCGTGAGCGGGCCTTCGTCGTGGTGTGGGTAGCGGTCATATAGCTCGCGCGAGAGCACGAGTTGGAGCACCGCATCCCCGAGGTATTCGAGCCGTTGGTTATGGTCTTGGCTCGCGCCCAACTCGTGCGAGATGGATGGATGTGTCAGGGCCAGCCGCAGCAGCATCGGATCACGGAACTGGTGGCCAAGGCAGGCTTGGAGAGCGTCAAGGCTGGACACAGGGCAAGGGGCGAAGGGTGAGGGAGAACAGATTGCAGGCCGTGGGTCGGCAAACTTACTTGGGGTTCTCCTCAGACGCCCCTGCCAAGGCAGCAACGGCCGGCTGCTCAGGAGGCACGAGGTAGGCGGGCGGTTCGGGCGCGTCTAAACCGCCTTCCATCAAGGCCGCCACCTGCCGCTGCACTGCTTCCAACTGCGTGAGTTGGAGGTTCGGATCGGGAATCGTGAATACGTCGCCGGTCTTTGGTTGTTCATAGACGAACACGCGTCCGCCATCCTCTTTCAACTGCGCCTTCACTTTGAGCAGTTTTTTGCGTTCGAGCATCACGGCTAGGATAAACGTTGCCGCGCGGAACTGCGGGTCGTTCTTCTCCACCAGCTTGCGCAACAGCGTCTCCGCGGTCTCTTTCTGGATGGGGTCCGGCGTCTCGGCGTGCGGGGCCTGATATTCGCCGACCCAGTGCGAAATGTAGCCCCGGCGATCTTGCGCTCCCTCGGCGAACTGCGTCGTCCAGCACGCCTCGCATACGTCCTGCCGCGTGAGTTCGTGCCGATCAAAAATCAGCAGCGTGTGGTAGGTCTGCTTATTCACGAACGGCTTACCGCAAGCTTGGCAGAGGTGCGAGCGGCTTTGAATGTTCCAGTCGGTCATCAAAAACGTTGAGTTGAGCGCGCCAGCGCTTAGGATCGGTAGACATTATCGGCAGCCATAAACGCGACGCAATTCCTTTCCCAGGTTGCCGGGCGCCGGGTGTAGGGGATTAAAAGCTCCTCGCCCTCAGGCGCCACATCAGACATGAACCCGAACCTTGAACTTAATACCAAGCTCGCTCAGGTCCGCGCGCTGCTCAAGGCGCAACGGGCAGATGCCGCCCTGCTGGGTCTCCAGCCTAACTTCTCCTGGCTTGCCTGCGGCGGTGAGGCGCACATCCCGCTCAACAGCAACCTTAGCTTCGGCCAGTTAGTTGTCACCGCGCGGGGCTTCTATCTCCTGGCCAACCGCATCGAGATGCGCTGCTTACAGGACGAAGTGGTCAAGGATCTGGGCGCTCAGCCGTTACTTTGGGAGTGGCATGACAATGCCAGTGGCTTGAAGGCGCTAAGGCAAGTCGCCGACCCGAAGCGCATGCTCTCTGACTGTGGCGACTGGGGCACGCAGCCCCGACCCGAACTTTTTGCGCCCTTGCATTATTCGCTTCAGGCCGTCGAGGTGAAACGCTTTCGTGCGCTGGGCAAGTCCGCTGAAGCCGCACTCAACGAAACCTGCCAGAACCTTCAGCCTGGTCAGACGGAATTTCAAATCGCTGGCGTACTTGCTGAGCGCTGTTGGGCCCGGAACCTCACACCCATCGTCGTGCTCGTTGCCACCGACGAGCGCATTCGCAATTACCGCCACCCGCGTCCGACCGCGAAGCGGCTCCGCCGGTTCGCCGAAGTCGTGCTTTGTGCGCGGCAGCATGGCCTCATTGTCGCACTCACGCGACTTGTTCATTTTGGCCCGCTGGCCAAGGAGCTTCGTCGGCGGCATGACGCCGTTTGTGCTGTGGACACTGAGCTACACCTCGCCTCACAAGTTGGCGCGAAAATACAGGACGTTTTTCGTCAAGGCGTCGCGGCCTACGATGCCACCGGGTTTGCGGACGAATGGCACCTCCACCATCAAGGCGGTCCGTGCGGTTATCAAGGCCGCGATTACCTTGGCTCCCCCACTGCGCCAGGCGTGGTGTTGGAAAACCAGCCTTTCGCGTGGAACCCCTCCATCACGGGCACCAAGAGCGAGGACACCATTTTGGCCACCAACCACGGCCCGCAGGTCATCACCCCCGCACAGGATTGGCCAATGGTCAGCGTGGAAAGCGATGACGGCATCTGGCAGCGTCCAGACATTTTAGTGCGGTGAAGAAACTCCTCTTTCCGTGCTTGGACGCGCCAAGCAAGCAGGGTCAAAGATTCACAGGGCTAACTTTCCGCGCTCAAAAATGTCGAGTTTCACAACCGCAGTGCGGTGCTGAGCATTTTTAGGATGGCAGGAGAATCATCCGCAAGCTCACCGCATAGCTTGATCCTGGACCGCCCCCGTTGCCAGTTTGCGTACTACCCATCCAGCTGCCGCGAAGCCGAACGAGCCAGTCACGAACGCAGCCGAGCCGTAGCCCCACTCGCAGTTCAGACGCGGTGGCGGTGTCGACTCCAGCTCCGACTCCGTACATGGGGGTAACTCCGGGGTCACCGGTGGCTCGGGCGAAAATACGCACGGCACGCCGAGCGGCCCAGACTTGGGAAAACCGTGCTCTTTGCGCAGGCGCTTGCGCACCTCGGCCAACAGCCGGTCGTGTGAGACTTCGGCTAGGTCTGCGATATGCACGGCGGTCGCTTCGAGGCGGCCGCCTGCAGCGCCGCAGGCGACGACCGGCAACCTACGTTCGCGGCACAGCGCGAGCAGTCGGCATTTGTTGGCGACGGCGTCAATCGCGTCCACCACACAGCAAAATTCTGGCGTCAGCAGCTGCGCCGCGTTCGCTTCGGTGAAAAACTCTGCCACCGTCGTGACGCGGCAATCGGGATGGATGAGCCGCACCCGCTCGGCCATGACCTCGACCTTGGTGCGGCCCACGGTTCCGTTGAGCGCGTGGACCTGGCGGTTGACATTGGTCACACAGATCTCGTCAAGGTCTACCAGCGTTAATGCGCCGACACCCGAGCGGGCCAGCGCTTCAACCGTCCACGAGCCAACGCCGCCAATCCCAATGACGCATACGTGGGCAGCGCGGAGCCGCGCCGCGCCGGCCGCGCCAACTAGTCGCACGATGCCGCCGAAGCGCTCCGGCAGCTGGTTCACTTGCTGCGGCGCGGGCGGTTCATCGAGAGGATGCTCAGGCCGCGAAAGCAGTTGCCCGAGCCGCCGGTAATGACGCGCTTCACTGGTTGGCCAGTCTTGGGATCCTTTTTGAGCGGCGCGTCCATCATGCTCTGCTGGACTTCGAACCGACGCGGTTTTTGACCGCGCTTCTTGGGGATGGTCTCGTAGATGTAGGCGGGCATAATCGTATTTTGTTTGCCTCAATGGACACCCGAGCCGGGGTCGTGTTCAAGTGATTTCACCGCCGCTGTGCGCGTTGGGCCTGCTTTGACTTAGCCCAACTCTACGGGCAACCTGCAGGCGCGATGTCGTTCAAGCTCGTCTTCCTCGGCACCGGCACCTCAAATGGCGTGCCGGTCATCGGCAAGGAATACCCCGCCACCTTCCTTGCCCACCCGAAGAATCACCGCACCCGGCCAGCCATATATGTTGAGACGCCGCATGCGCGGCTGGCTGTGGACACACCGCCCGAGTTCCGCTTGCAATGCCTGCGCGAGGGCGTCCGCCGTCTCGATGCGGTGTTGGTCACACATGCGCACGCGGACCACATCATGGGTATGGACGACTGTCGCCGCTTCTGTTCACTTGCGGGTGAGCAGGCGTTACCCATCCATGCCAGCGCGGCGACCATGGAGCAACTGCGCCGCATTTTTCTTTACGCGTTTCACCCGGGGCCGCATCCGGCGGGTTACTTCATTCCCCAGCCGCACGAGTTTAATGGGCCTTTTGCAGTCGGCGATTTGCGCATCACCCCGCTGCCGCTCCCGCATGGGAAAACTCCGTGCCACGGATTCCTCTTCGAACAAGGCGAGCGCAAACGGCTCGCCTATTGCAGCGACTGCAAGGAAGTCCCAGACGAGGTGATAACGCAGATTCAAGGCGTGGAAATTGTCGTGCTCGACGCGCTTCGTAAGACGCCGCATTGGACACACATGAGCCTCGACGAAGCGCTCACCGCCGCGCGGCGCATTAACGCCGGCCAAACCTGGCTTACGCATCTCACCGACCATTACGATCACGATCTCGATCAGGCGGAACTGCCGCCCGGTGTGGCACTGGCGTGGGACGGGTTGAGGGTGGAATTATGAGACGTGTTACCTGCTGCGCGCTGCGTGTTTGGGAACGGGCTGTTGGACGGCTCGCGCAACCCGCAATGCGCAACCCGCATCGCGCGGCAATCCTGCTGGCCATCTTTCTTCAACCAGTTGCCCTCGCCCGTCCCGCCGCCTCCGCTGACACCGTCTTTGTCCTCTACAACAGCGCCTCCGAGGATTCTAAGAGTGTCGCCGCGCATTACTTCGGTGCACGGCGATTACCCGGCGACCGGCTGCTAGGCCTGTCGCTACCCACCGGTGAGACGATGTCCCGTGCTGAGTTCCGGGAACAGTTGCAGGAGCCACTGTTAAAGGCACTTGCCGAGCGTGGCCTGTGGAAGACGCGCGCCGACGTGGCCACGCGCGATTTTAACCTGACCAATTTGCCCGCGGTCACAGAATCACAGATTCGTTATCTCGTTCTCTGCCATGGCGTCCCGATTAGAATTGCATCGGACAAAACCCTGACCGAAACCGGCGCGGACAAACTCCAGCCTGAGCTACGTCGTAACGAGGCTGCCGTGGACAGTGAACTCGCCGCGTTGCCGTTAGCGCTCGGCCGGCATCTGCTCACCAGCGCGTTGCCCAATCGCAATTATGCCGCCACCAACACCGCCGCGTTGCACCCGACCAACGGCATCCTGTTGGTCGCGCGGCTCGACGGGCCGAGTGCCACCCTCGCACGCGGCCTTGTGGACAAGGCTATGCAGGCCGAGCGCGATGGTTTGTGGGGCCGGGCTTACTTCGATGCGCGCGGTATCACGAACGGCGGTTATCTGACCGGCGACGAGTGGCTTCGCAAAGCAGCCGAGACAATGCGGCGCTTTGGCCTCGAAACCATGCTGGATGACACCGCGCCGACTTTCTCAGCTGGATTCCCTCTCAGTCAAGTTGGCCTCTACGCGGGTTGGTATGACGGGAACGTTTCTGGGCCGTTCAAGGCTGGCACGGTTGAGTTTTTGCCAGGCGCGGTGGCGTATCACCTGCACTCGTTCAGCGCGCACACGCTGCGTTCAGCAGACAAGAACTGGTGTGGCCCACTGCTGGCGCGCGGCGCGACGGCCACGATGGGCTGTGTGGAGGAGCCGTTCCTCGCGGGCACGCCGGACCTTGGCGTTTTCTTTCATCGGCTCACCGCGGCAGGCTGGACATTTGGCGAATCGGCTTACGCGGCGCAAGGTTCCCTCTCGTGGCAAACCACCGTCATTGGCGACCCGTTGTATCAGCCCTTCGGCCGCCATCCTGCGGAACTGCATGCGGACCTGCTCAAGCGCCGCAGCCCGCTAGTCGCGTGGTCGCATTTGCGCGTGGTAAACCTGAATCTCGCGCGTGGCGCTTCCGCCGCAGAGATGGTGGGTTACCTGAACCAACAGGCTGAAACCAAGACCAGCCCCGAGTTGCTCGAAAAAATTGGCGACCTCCAACTCAAATTGGAAAAGCCCGAACTCGCCGTCGAGGCGTGGGACACGGCGCTAGCGAACCATCCGACGCCGCAACAGCGCATTCGTTTGTTGCAGGCGCGCGCCGATGCGCTCACGAAAATGGGCCGCGACGTGCTCGCGCTTGCGGCCTGGCAACAACTCGTGGGTTTGCTCCCACCATCGCCAGAATTGGATCAAGTGAATACACGCCTGGAGGAGGCGAAGTTAAAGTTCAAATCCAAATAGTGGCTGCCTTGCGGGCCTGAATCCACAGCGCCACAGGCCAGTCCAACGCACCGTGATCAACCCCTTCCTCGACCGTCGTTCGTTTCTTAAGCTCAGCTCCGTCGCTGCTACCACTGCGGTTATCGCACCCACCGCCCGCGCCGCTGGCAAGCAGCGCAGTATTCAGAAAGCCATCATGTGGAGCACTATTGGGGTAAAAGGGACGGTGATGGAGAAAATGCAGGCCGCCAAAATCGCGGGCTTTCTTGGGGTTGAGCCCATGGGCGGCATGGACCGCGAGGCTGTGAAACTGGCGCTCAAAGAAACCGGCCTTCAAGCCGCGAGCGTTTGCTGCCATACGCATTGGGCTAAGCCGCTTTCCGCGCCCGATGAGCCGACGCGGAAGTTCGGCTATGACGGATTAGTGCTTTCGCTTCAGGATGCCAAGGAGTACGGCGCGACCAGTGTGCTGCTCGTGCCCGGTGTAGTGAATGACAAGGTGACTTACGACGACTGCTTCCAGCGCTGCGTCGCCGAGATCAAGAAGACTGTGCCCGTGGCGAAGGATTTGGGCGTGAAGATTGCCCTTGAGAACGTTTGGAATAACTTCGTAACCAAGCCGCAGCAGGCCGTAGACGTCCTCGACGCCATCAACAGCGAGTGGGTGGGTTGGCATTTCGACATTGGCAATGTCGGCCGCTACAGTCCGGCGCAGGAGTGGATTCCCGTTCTCGGTAAGCGCATCCTCAAGTTGCACATCAAGGAATTCGACACGCGCAAGATGACAGAAAAAAGCCCGGGCGCGGGCTTCGGTGCGAAGTTCCTCGAGGGCGACAACAACTGGCCCGCCATCATGGCCGCGCTGGATAAGATCGGTTACTCCGGCTGGGGCATCGCCGAGCAAGGCGGCGGCGGCACGCCCGAAGGCTTGAAGGACCTCTCTGACCGGATGACAAAGATTTTCGCCAGCTAATCGCGCGGCCTTCTGTCAGGCCGGCAGGTAGTGCCGGTAAATTTCCTCCAACCGGTCGAGCAT
>VHDH01000133.1 GCA_016871445.1 Verrucomicrobiota bacterium
CCTCGCGGAAAATGTCGAAGGGGTCGTGGAAACCACCGGCCCCACCACGCGCACCGCCGCCACCCGCGCCGGCCCGCATCCGGGGATCGAAGGCTGCGTGGCCGAACTGGTCATAAGCGCCGCGCTTCTGCGGGTCACTCAACGCCTCGTAGGCCTCGCCCAGTTCCTTGAACTTTTCCTCTGCGGCTTTGTCTCCCGGATTTTTATCCGGGTGATATTTCACCGCGAGCTTGCGATAGGCTTTTTTGATGTCCTCAGCGGACGCACCCCGTTCGACACCGAGCACCTCGTAATAGTCGCGTTTCGCACTCATGGCGTGGCAGGTTCGGCGGCGGGAGCCCTTGCGACGACAACGGTGGCCGGACGCAGCAGCCGATCCCGGAGCTTGTAGCCCTTACGGAGTTGCTGAAGCACCTGACCTTCCGGCACATCGGCAGACTCTTGATGGGAGACGGCCTCTTGCCAGTTGGGGTCAAAAGGCTTGCCGGTGGCGTCCAACTCTTCCAACCCAGCTTCAGCGAGCGCCGCTTTGAACTGGCCTTGGATCATGGTCACGCCGGTCTTAAGTGCATCGGCGGAGCCGGCCTGCGCGTTATTTGCAGCAGCCATCGCCATCTCAAAGTTGTCGAGGACAGGGATGAGCTTGTCGAGCAGACCCTTGTTGGCGTAGCGAATGTCCTCCTGACGGTCACGGGCGGCACGCTTCTTGAAGTTTTCAAAGTCGGCAGCCTGACGCAGCAAGCGGTCCCAATGTTCGTCAGCCTTGGCGGCCTTGGCGCGCAACTCCTCCAGCTCGGCGGGCGTGGGCGGGGCGGCAGGCGCAGCTTGGCTGATCGTTGGTGCCGGTTCGGACTCGTTCTGGTTTAACTCATCACTCATGGTCAAGATTCCATTTCAAGTTGCTGACATTATACGGTTGGCGGTCAAGTTCCAAACCCAAGTTTAACGTAACTTCGGTCATGCTCTGGGCTTGACCAGCTTCGTGACCGTGGCACTTTGCTCGCGCCAATGAAGTATATATTCTCTTTTCTCTTTGTGCTCGCCCTACTGGTGCTCCCCGCGCGCGCGGCTGACCCAGAAAAGGCCGTCGTTCAAATCTTCACTTTTAGCCAGGAAGCGGACTGGGATGAGCCGTGGAAGTTTGGCCCGCTGCGACGCAGCAGCGGCACAGGCTTCGTCATCAAGGGCCGCCGGATCATGACCAACGCCCACGTCGTCAGCTGGGCGCGACAGCTCATGGTAAAGCGGTATCAAGACCCACGGCCTTATCTCGCACGTGTCGTCTTTGTTGGGCACGATTGCGATCTCGCGCTGCTCGAAGTCGAAGACTCGCAGTTCTACAATGGCGTTGAACCGCTGGATTTCGGCCCGTTGCCAAAGGTTCGCTCCACGGTCGTGACCTACGGTTACCCGGCAGGCGGCGAACAAATTTCCTACACGCGCGGCGTCGTCTCGCGCATTGAGTTGCAGACCTATGCGCACATTGGCAATCGCTCACTACTGGGTGTGCAGACGGATGCGGCCATCAACCCGGGCAACTCTGGTGGCCCGGTGATTCAGGACGACAAGGTCATCGGCGTCGCATTTCAGGGCATGCCCGGCCTGGAGAACGCCGGCTTCTTCATTCCGCCGCCGGTCATCCAGCATTTCCTCGACGACATACAGGATGGCAAATACGACGGCTTCCCCAGCGCCGGCATCCGCACCGCGCCTCTGCAAAACGCCGCTTTCCGCCGCAAGCTCAAGCTACCCGACGACGACCGCGGCGTGCGCGTCGACTCGATCACGCCTGGCACACCCGCTGCGCAGGTGTTGCGCCCCGATGACGTGGTGCTTCAAGTCGGCCAATATCCCGTCGGTAGCGACGGCTCCATCGTTTATGAGGGCAACCGCATGTCCATGGCGATGGCTGTGCAAGAGGCACAACACGGCCACAAGATACCGTATAGGATCTGGCGCGGCGGCAAAGAGCAGACCTTGGCCGTGCCCGTCGAAGTAAGCGCAACCGACAAGGTGCTCGGCAATCAGTACGACCTGCCGCCGCGCTATTTTATCTACGGCGGGCTGGTCTTCACACCCTTGAGTTTGGATTACTTGAAGACCTTCGGCCGGAGCTGGTCAGACACCGCCGGAGCCGAATTGACTTACGAACTTTTTTACCGTCGCCACGAATCACCCACGACTTTGCGCTCCGAGCCCATCGTGCTTTCCACCGTGCTGGCCGACGAGGTGAATGCGAGCTTTCGCGTGAGAGGCCGAGCGATGGTGGACAAGATCAACGGCGTTCGCATCGAGCGGCTTGAAGATGTGGTTCGCGCCTTCGAGACACCCAGTAACGGCCAGCATGTCGTCGAGTTCTTACCCAAGAACACCTTCGAGTGCCTCGAACGCACCGCTGCCGACAAGGCGCATCAGGAGATCCTCAAAACTTATGGCATCCAGAGGGATCGCCGGCTCTAAGTTAATCGAACGGCCGAACCCCTCTTAAAATGACCCAACTACGCTACCCCATGCGCTTATTTTTCCTCACCCTGTGTCTGCTGATTTCGGCTCCGTTGCTGCGCGCCGCCCCCGCCTCCGACTGGGAGAACTCCCTCGTCTATCTTGAAGTCACCCGCAAGACTTACGAAGTTCTTCAGCCATGGACGCCCAAAGCACGCACGGTTCAGAAGAATGGACTCGTCATTGGCCCGCGCGAGATCCTGACCACGGCCGAGGAGCTTTCAGACCGCACACTCATCCGCGTGCAAAAGGGCGGGCGCGGTAAGTGGTGGAATGCTGAGGTGGTGTGGCTTGACTACCACGCCAACCTCGCAATCCTCACTGCGTCGGATGCAACCCTCTGGGCCGGTTTGAAACCCGCCACGTTTGTCACCGGCAAGCCCCCCAAAGACGGACTGCAAGTTGTCCGCTGGCGCAACGGAAACCTCGAGACGCGCAAGGCCGAGTTCAACCAATTCATTGTGGAGGACGCCCGTCTTTCGTTCATCCAGCACCTTCAACTGGAAGCCAGCACCGAGATGCAAGGAGTCGGTTGGGCCGAGCCGTTGGTGGCGGGCGGCAAGGTCGCCGGCATCGCGTCGGGGCAGGGCGGCAACAATGCGCGCTTCCTGCCAGCGTCCTTCATCGAGCCGATTCTCACCGCGCGCAAAGCCGGCAAGTATCCCGGCCTTGGTTACTTTCCCTTCACGTGGACGCCCGTGGAAAACCCCTCGACCTTCAAGTTCCTCAAACTCCCCGGTGATCCGCGCGGTGCGCTGGTGGTGGACGTGCCCAAGACGCCCGCTCCAGAACCAAACCTCAAGCCGCGCGACCTGATTCTCTCCGTGGACGGCTTCGACGTGGACAATCAGGGTTATTACAAGGATCCCGACTACGGGCAGCTTATTGTGGAGAATCTCGGCTCGCGCCGGAAGTTCGCCGGCGAGGTGGTAAAGATGAAAATCTGGCGCGATGGCGCACAAACGAACCTAGACTACAAGCTGCCCAAGCTCGACTACTCAGTGAAGCTGCTGGCGGAACAGACCTTTGACCAAGCTCCTGAATACTTGATTGCCGGCGGCCTTGTGTTCCAACCGCTGAACATCCCCATGCTGCGCGGCTTCGGCGAAGATTGGAAACGCCGGGCTCCGTTCCGCCTCGTCCATTTCGCTGGCGAAGCCCCAACGGCAGAGCGCACCGCCCTTGTCGCCTTGACCAGTGTCCTGCCTGACCCGTACGTGCTTGGTTATCAAGACGCACGCCTGCTTGTGGTGGATACCATCAACGGGCAAAAGATCAGCCGCGTGACCGACGTGCAAACCGCGCTGCAGCAACCGCAGGATGGCTTCCACACCGTCGAATTTATGCGGGGCGACAACCTCCGCCGCATCGTGCTCGACGCTGGGCAGATGGATGCCGCCACTAAGCGCATCCTCGAGCGCTACCGCATTCCAGCGGCAAGCCACATCGCGGCCAAGTAATTTAAGAAAACGCTGCCGATATTTCGGCGGTCATCCTCGAGCGGTAGAAGCGACTTCTAAATTAGCCAGCCCTTTTTCCCTCTAGGCTCTCACCGCGGGTACCGACGGAGAAAACGACATAAGGGGTGGAAAATTCAAACTGTCAAATTCTTGGATGAAACCGGGACCCGCTGCGGCCGAAATGGCCCGGGAATTCGCGTTGCCTCGGTTTCTGCTGCTCCCTAGACTGCCCAACGCATGAAACATCAGCTCGAGTTCGAGAAGCCTATTTTCGAGTTGCAGCGAAAGCTGGATGAGTTGAGGAAGCACCCGGAGAAGCATGCCATGGGCGTGAACTTTGAGGACGAGGCTAAATCCATTGAACGCAAGCTGGAGGAAACCCGTAAGCAGATTTACTCGAACCTTACCGCTTGGCAGCGCGTCATGCTTGCGCGCCACCCCAAGCGACCTTACACACTCGACTACTTTCGCACAGTCTTCACGGACTTCACTGAACTGCACGGGGACCGGCTTTACTCGGACGACCGCGCCGTCGTGGGTGGCTTCGCGAAGCTCGCGGGCCGGCCGGTCTTGGCCCTCGGCACGCAGAAAGGCCGCGATACGAAGGAAAACATCCTGCGTAATTTTGGTTCTGCCCACCCGGAAGGTTACCGCAAAGCGCTCCGGCTCATGCGCCTAGCGGATAAGTTTGGCCTGCCCATCGTCACGATCATAGACACCGCGGGCGCGTATCCAGGCATCGGCGCAGAGGAACGGCACATCGCCGAGGCCATCGCGGTAAACCTGCGCGAGATGACCCTGCTCGAAGTGCCCATTATCGCCGTGGTCATCGGTGAGGGCGGCTCTGGTGGCGCACTGGGCATCGGTGTGGCAGATCGCGTGCTAATTCTGGAAAACGCCTATTACTCGGTTATCAGCCCAGAGGGCTGCGCCGCGATTCTATGGAAGGACCGCGCTGCAGCCGCCAAAGCCGCTGAGGCGCTTAAAATAACGTCTAAGAGCCTGCTCGAGTTAGGTTTGGTGGATGAAATCATCCCCGAGCCGCTTGGCGGCGCGCACAGCGACCTCACCGCTACGGCTGCGTCCGTCCAAAAACACCTGTTAAAGCATCTCGCCCAACTCGATGGCCTCGCCACGGCCGAACGGCTGCGCCAGCGTTATGGGAAATACCGGCATTTTGGCCACTTCCACGAGACGCCCGCCGCTCTAGGGGGGACGACCTTGGAGGCAAAGCCCGCGTGATTCTTGCCGCTTTTCCAGCGGCCAATACCAACTTTGAAAATAGCGGCATCGCGGGCTTGTACCCGCTGCGCGGTTTGGGCAAATTCTTCGAGTCGAGGCGACAAGGACGCGACCGGAAAACTAATCCCCGTTTGCGGACGCAAACTGACGGCAAACTTTTTGAGATATGGCCAGTTTCGTAGATTTGATTCGCGGTTTGGTGGATGACGGTGATGAGCTAAATGCGGCGGCCCGCTTTCGCCTAGGAAAGCTCATCGCCAAAGGCGGCATGGGCGTGGTGTATGAAGCCGAGCAGATCGGCGCGTATGGCTTCTCAAAAAAAGTGGCGCTCAAGCTCATCGAGCCATCTACCGCTGGCCAAGCCGAAGTGGTGAAGGCGTTCATCGGTGAAGCGCGGCTCGTGGCGCGGCTCGTCCATCCGAACATCGCGCAGGTCTATAACCTCGGCCGCACCTCCAACCACATCTTCATTGTGATGGAGTATGTGCACTCACTGAACTGCCAAAAACTGCTCGCGCGGTTGGCGGGACAGGGCGCCCGGCTGCCGCGGGATTTCGCGGTCTATATCGTCCACCGCGTGCTGCGCGGGCTGGCATACGCCCACGGCCTGCGGGGTGATGACGGAAAGCCTCTGGGCATCGTGCATCGAGACGCGCACCTGCGGAACATCCTCGTCAGCTTCCAGGGCGATGTGAAACTCACCGACTTCGGCATCGCCCGGGCGCGCGGCTTCCTGCCCAAGGACAGCCCCGACGTAATTGTAGGCCGGCCGGATTTCATGAGTCCCGAGCAAATCACCGGGCAGCCACTGGACCTGCGTTCGGACGTGTTCACCGCCGGCGTGGTATTGGCCACGCTTCTGCTGAACCAGAACCCTTTCGCCGGCGAAAACCTTGACGATACCCGCCGTCGCATCACAACCGCCCCCCTGCCGAACTTCGCAGCACTGGACAGCCGCATTGACCCAGAACTGCAGGACATCCTCCAACGCGCGCTGGAACGAGAACCTGCTCAGCGTTACGCCAGCGCGGAAGCGATGATGAACGACGTGGAGCGCTACCTCTTCATCAATCGCGTCGGCCCCAACACCGAGAGCCTGCGCCGCTTCATGCAGGACTTCCAAGGGCCGGTGAATGACGACACGCGCATCCTGAGCCGCGCAGCCCTCGACATACCGCCGCTGGATGAAACTGAGCACATGGTGCTGCCCGCGACCAACTCGCTGCCGCTCGTCGGCGGGTGAATCCCCAGAGAAACAGAAGCGTTCCCTCTTGCCCGGGACTTACTATCCTTCGCTGTCTGCCTACCGTTCCTCTTGCAATTCCTTGGTCTTAGTATGCAGGAACTTGTTTGCTATCGGCGCAAATGCGCGCCCATAAGACTTCGGCCTAATGGCTGAGGCGCTGACCTGCGAATTGGTGATGAGTGATCTTCGCCCTCTGCCAGAGCGAGGTTTCCCCAGTGACTTTTCCCGGCGGGATAGCTGTAATTCGGCCTATGAAATACACCGCCTTCTTGCTTTCCCTCGGGCTTGGTTCCCTGCTCGCCACCGCTGCTGACTTTGGCACGGACGCAAGCTTCAAAGGCCCCGTTGGCCTCCAGCTCTACAGCCTGCGCGGCATCGCCACGCAGAACCCGCCCAAGGCGCTCAAGCAGACCAAGGACTTCGGCCTCACGCTCGTCGAGACTGCCGGCACCTACTCGCTCCCGCCCGAGAAGTTTAAGGCGCTGCTGGAGTCACACGGCTTAAAGCCCATCAGCGGCCACTTCCCCTATGACCGCTGGAAGAATGAGCCGGACAAAGTGCTCGCCGAAGCCAAGGCCATTGGCCTGCAATACGCCGGTTGCGCGTGGATCACGCATCAGGCCCCGTTCAGCGAAGCCGCCGCGCGCGACGCCGTCGCAGTCTTCAACAAAGCCGGCGAACTCGGCGCGGCGCAGGGCATCAAGGTCTTCTACCACGCGCACGGCTTCGAATTTCACCCGCACGGCGACGGCACGCTGATGGACCTGCTGATTAAAGAAACCAACCCGAAGCACGTGAGCTTCCAGATGGACGTGCTCTGGGTTGTCTTCCCCGGCCAAGACCCGGTGCAATGGCTCAAGAAGTATCCAGGCCGTTGGGAGTTGATGCACCTGAAAGACCTCAAGAAGGGCGTGAAAACCGGTGACCTTTCCGGCAAGACCGACGTGACCAACGACGTGCCGCTGGGCACCGGCCAGATGAACTGGCCCGCCATCCTCAAGGCCGCGCAGGAGTCCGGGGTGAAATACTACTTCATCGAGGACGAGTCTCCGACCGTCGTAGAGCAAATCCCGCAGACACTTAAATATTTGGGATCGGTTAAGTTTTGAGGCGCCGGGCCGAAATCCCTGTTGCTGGTGCCGGTCGAGTTTGCTAGAAGACTAAAGTTAGTTTGATAGTGCGGGTGTGGTTCAATGGTAGAATGTGGGCTTCCCAAGCCTGAGACGAGGGTTCGATTCCCTTCACCCGCTCCAATCTTTTTTTCCCTAATAAAAAAAGGTTTTCCGGCATTTTTGCGGCCTTTCAAAAGGCTCACTGCCAACGCCTAGTGCTAACAAATCCATTCCTGCC
>VHDH01000134.1 GCA_016871445.1 Verrucomicrobiota bacterium
AGGTCACGAACTTGCCGTTCTTGCGCTCGGCTTCCGGGCCGACGCGCTTCGGCACGCCGGGAATGGCCATCGAGCCGCCGTGCGGCGCGGTGATGAGGATCGGCAGATCGCCCCGTTGGACGTGAATAAATTCATTCGTCTGCGCGGCACTGCACTGGAATGCGGCAAGCGTGAGCGCGAGCGTAAATAGAGTCTGCGGTGAACTCATCGCTTCAATCGGACGTAGTGCGCTTACTTCGCCGTCAGCCGGCGCGTAATGAACTGGCGCACTTGCGGCACCTGGCACTTGGCGAGCAGCAGCGCGGCCTTGGCCGGGTCGGCGGCGACGGCGGGCTCGATGCCATACCACGTCAGCAGCGGGAGGTCTTTGTCGGCGGCGTCCCCGGCGTGCGAGAGCAAGGCTTCGGCGATGGGCCAGCGGTCGTTGATCGGCAGGCGTTGCAGCGCGGAGGAAAGGCCGAGGCGGACGAAGGCGGATTTGTCCTCGCGCGCCATGGCCACAAACTTCGCCAGCAGGGCAGGGGAAACTTGCTTCTCCTCGGTCAGCAAGCGAATCGCCCACCAGCGGAAGTGCTCATCCGTGCTGGCGAGGAACTTGCCGACTTCCTCGCGCGCGAGCACGCCCGTCACGTCGCAGGCCCACAACGCACGGAGTTGGTCGCGGCGATTGCTGCTGGAGTTGAGTGACTTGAGCAGCGCGGGGGGCGCGGCCTTCGATAGTTTGCCGGCAGCGGCGCGTTCTTGCAGAAGTCGCTGCGCGTGACGGCGCTGCCACTCGTTCGCGTGGGTGAGCAACTTGATCAGGTCCAAATCCGAAAGTTTTGTGAGGTCTAGGTTCGCCATTGGCCTGGGCGTGCCGTAGGTGATTTTGTAGATGCGCCCGCTGCTGCGATACGAGCCGTCGCTGTCATGGCATTCGCCGCTGTCGTTCCAGTCAGCGACAAACATGCCGCCATCGGGGCCGGTGATTTGCACCGTCGAGCGGAACCACGGATCATTTGCCATCAGAAAATCGCTGCCGTGTTTGGCGACGTAGCCGGAGCCGTGGCGCGACGGAACATCGTAGAGCACACGGTTGCCGTGGATGTTGCCCATGAAGGCGCGCCCGCGCCACTCGGGCGGAAAGTTGTCGCCTTGGTAAATCATCAGCCCGCAGTGCGAATGGCCACCACCGAGTGCCGCGTGTTCTTTGCCGGTGCGGCTATCTTGCCACTTTGCGCCCGCCCAATGCAGGTGGTCGGAGCAGGCATCCATCAGCTCGTAGAGGTGCGGGTTCTCGTGGGTGCCGAACATCCGCTTGTAGAACGCCCCGGGGATGACGTGCCAGAAGTGGCCGATGACGTTGTTCGAGAAGAAGGCCTGGCCGTTCTCGTCCCAGTCCAGACCCCACGGATTCGTCGTACCACGGCAAACCACTTCAAACTTCTTCGTCACGGGATGGTAACGCCAAATGGAGCAGTCGAGCGTCACCCACTCGTTTGTCGGCGTGCCGGGCCGACCCACCGTGGACTTCTGCGTGATGCCGTGACGTCCGTAAAGCCAGCCGTCCGGCCCCCACGCGAGTCCGTTCACAAAGTTGTGGCCGGCCTGAATGTTCCAGCCTGTGAGATGCACCACCGGCGGCCCGTCCGGCATGTCGTCGCCGTTGGCATCGGGGATGAAGAGCAGGTCTGGCAGCGAGAGCGCCCACACGCCGCCGAAGCCCGGCAGCGCGCTGGTTACGTGACGGCCCTGGTTCAGGAAGACTTTGCGTTCCACGTTACGGCCCGTGCCGTCACGGTCAGTGAAGATGACGATGCGGTCGGGCGCGGGGTTGGTGACGCCGTTGTTCTGCTTGAGCGTGGGATAGGAAAAATTCTCGACCACCCAGAGCCGCCCGCGGTCATCGAACTCCATCGCGATGGGCTGCATGACCTGCGGTTCGCCGGCGAAGAGCTGCACGCGAAACCCGGGCGGGACGGTCATTTTCTTAACCGCCTCGGCGGGCGGGAGCGGCACTTCGCCCGGTTTTTGCGAATCAGTAACCCCGGGTGGCAGTTGTGCGCCGACTGTCAGACAAACGGCGAAAGGAATCAGGCAGACGAAGCAGCCCGCGCTTGAACGGGAAACGAATTGCATGCGGAGCTTTTAGTCGAGGCCGCAGCGGGAAGCAATTGGAAGGCGCCCTGAACTTTAGGGGTGTTCTCGCAGCCAAAACCTTATGGCCGTGGCCTGCGGGTGTTGCGGTCGCAGTTCCAGCACGCGGAGGTAATGTGGGCGGGCCTGCGCCGGCTGGTTAAAATTCTGCGAGTAGAGATTCGCGAGGACGAAGTGCGCCCCTGCCTCATCAGGATGTTTTGCCAGCAGCTTTGTCAACTCGGCGGCGGCGTCGCGCAAGTAGCCGCCGCGCTGGAGGGCGAGCGCAAAGTTGTAGCGCGCGCTGGCGGAGTCTGGCATCAGCGCAAGCGCGGTCTCGTAAGCAGCGGTGGACTTGAGTAGGTCGCCCATCTGCCCGGCGACGATGCCAAGGTTGTGGTAAGCCTCAAAAAACGCGCCATCCGCGCGAATGGCGCGCTGGTAGGCGGCCACCGCTTCGTTGTTCTTGCCGTTCTGTTGCAGGGAAAAGCCGAGCTGAAAGTGCGTCTGCGCGTCGGCTCGGGCACCGGCGGTGGGCGCGGGTGGGTTTAGGTAGGCGTATCGTGGGCCAGACCAGCCGGGTGCTAGCGTCTCACTTGCGCGTGGCGGCGCGGGTTTGGGCGCGGGCGGCTCCGGGGCGGGGGCGGGCGTGACCACTGGGGGCGGAGTCGTATTGGTGGTGGTAATCGGCTTGGGCGGTTCAGGCACGGGCGGTTTCGCGACGACGGGCTCCGGGGCAGGGGCGGGCGGAGGCGTGGGGTTCGGAGCGGGCAGGTTTGTGCTGGGCACGCTTGCGACAACAGTTGGTGGCGGCGGATTCGTGGTGGTGACGATGGGGGCAGGCTTGGGCTTTGGTGAGAGTTCTGCTTCAAGCTGCGCGGCGATGAGTTGAACGACTTCAAGATTGTCGGTCGATGGCTTCAATGCGAGGTAAGCTTTGTATTTTTCCAGTGCGAAGGGCCGGTGATCCACGGGGCGGCGCGGCAGATAAAAGTGCGAGATCAGCGCGGCGTTGAAGAGCGCGGGCGCGTAATTGGCCTGCTGCTGCACGCCTTGGTTGAAGGCTTGGAACGCGTCCGCGTAACGCTCGTTGGCGCGGCGTGGCTCCGAGCGCGCGCGGAAGAGCTGCACGATGCCAAGGGTGTTCCAGACCTCGGCCTGTTTCGGGTTCAACGCCAGCGCGGCGCGGTAGCTGCGCTCGGCGGCCTCGAACTGCTGCGCAAGCATCTCGGCGCGGCCCCGGAGAAGCCAGCCGTCGAGCCTCTTCGGCTGCAGCATGGTAAAAGCAGTGAACTCGGCGATGGCGGCAGCAGGCTGTTTGATTTCTAAGAACAAGCAGCCGAGGTTATAACGTGCGGGGGCAAGGTTCAGGTCCACATCAAGCGCCTTGCGGTAGGCGCGCAAGGCTTCGCTCGTGCGGCCGGCGTGGTGGTTGGCGAGGCCAAGATGATTCCACGCTTGTGCCTCGCGCGGAAGTTGGAGCGTAGCCTCAGTGAGCGTGGCGATGGCGGCGTCGAACTTGCCTTCCTTTATCAATTGCTCGCCATTGAGCAGCGCGCGTGGCCCCTGCGGCAAGCAGCCTGCGAGCATCGCCAGCAGGCTAATGAACAGCAGCTTGGCGGCGGGCCACTTTTTATTGGTCAGCATCAAGACCGTCGGTAACATCCGCTGCTCGCAGTGTCAAGAAACGCACAGGAACGACTGAGGGTGATGCGTGGTGAGTGGCGCGTGCGCCGCACCGAGCGTGATTCGGCACCCTCACGTACCGCGCCACATACCGCGCGCCGCGCCGTGACGCTGGCAGCGTTGGTTCTCGTGCTGTCACCCGCACTGTCTCTCGCCGCCGCGCCCCCTCTCGCCGCGCCGCCGGCCCCGCCGCAGGCGCGCGTCGTCGTAGTTGAGGAGGCGCGCGCAATGAAGGCTTTTACGCCGGTGCCTGAGGTCGTGCGCGACATGGTTAGGCGCGGAATCCTGGCACATACGGGGAAGACCAACTCGGCCGATGCTTGGCGCAGCGTTGCAAAGACCAACGATGTCGTTGGGCTAAAGGTGGTCTCTGGCCCCGGCCACACTAGCGGCACGCGCCCGGCCTTGGTTGCCGCTGTGATTGAGGGCTTGCTGGGCGCTGGCTTGCCGCCACGCAACGTCATCATCTGGGACAAGCAACTGGCCGACCTGCGCGTCGCCGGCTTTTTCGATTTGGCCCAGCGTTATGGCGTGCGCGTGGAGGCCGCCAATGCAGTTTGGGATGCGCGGACTTATTACGAAAACTCCCTGCTGGGCAATCTCGTCTGGGGTGACCTCGAGTTCGGTCGCAAGGGTGACGCCATCGGTCGCAAGTCGCACGTCGCTGCCCTCGTCACACGCGAAATTACGCGGCACATCAGCCTTGCGCCACTGCTCAATCACAATCTCGCCGGCGTCAACGGCCATTGCCACAGCCTCGCCCTTGGCGGGGTGGACAACTCTCTCCGCTTCGAGTCTACCGCGCGCGCGCTGTCTGAGGCCGTGCCGGAGATCCTCGCGCTGCCTGTACTCTACGACCGCCTCGCGCTCTGCATCACTGATGCCCTCATCTGCCAATATCAAGGCGAGCATCTCACGCGGTTGCACTACGCGGTGCCGCTGGCGCAATTACGCTTTTCAAGGGATCCCGTGGCGCTAGACACGCTCTCGTTAGCAGAACTCGAAGGTCAGCGGCTCAAAGCCGGCCTGCCTTCTGCGAAATTCACCGCCGACCTCTATAAGAATGCGGCTTTGCTGGAGCTCGGCCTCAATGACGCCCGGCTAATCCGCGTGGAAATGAAGTAACGTGCGCCCGCCCGACACGGCTGCTGGCTGCACACGGCCATCGCCTGGCACCCAAGCTCTCTTTTACTTCCCTCCGGGGCGTTACTACACTCACAACCGTAGCGTTGGATGGTTGGTGGTTGATTGCGTGAGTGAGGCTGTTTGCAGTGCGAGGAACTCGTTTTCTGAGTAGCCCCGCTCCGGTGTTGACACCCTAGCACGGCCCGGCGAACGATACGACCCATGAACAATTCTTTCGTCTCGTCTGCGTCGTCCCGTCGTGAATTTCTCAAGGCCTCCGGAACCGTCCTCGGAGCGTCCGCACTCGCGGGTGTGACTTTGCCCCATGTGCATGCGGCAGGCAGCGATCAAATCTCTGTAGCGTTGGTGGGTTGCGGCGGTCGCGGCGGTGGCGCGGCGGCCAACGCTATGTCGCAGAGTGGCCCGCCCAAGCTCGTGGCGATGGCGGACGTTTTCCAGCATCGGCTCGACGGCGCGTTCAACTCGCTGAACGGCAAGTTCAAGGAGCAAATGGATGTGCCGAACAACCGTAAGTTCATCGGGTTCGATGCTTACAAGGGCGCGATTGACTCGTTAAAAAAGGGCGACGTGGCCATCTTCACCACGCCGCTGGCTTTCCGTTGGGTGCATTTCAAGTATGCCATCGAAAAAGGCATCAACGTCTTCATGGAGAAGCCAGTGACTGCGGATGGGCCAACCTCGCGCCGGATGCTCGAACTTAACAAGTTGGCCAAGGCGAAGAACCTCAAGGTCGGCGTCGGCCTCATGTCCCGCCACAAGAAGTGCCTGCAACAACTCCACGCGCGCATCCATCAGGACAACGAGATCGGCGAGGTCAATCTCCTGCGCGGCTACCGCATGCAGGGCCTGCTCGGCTCGGCCTTCTCGGAGAGGTATCCCGGCAAGGACAAGGGCCTGCCCGGCAACCCGAGCGAGTTAATGTGGCAAATCTCGCGCTTTCATAGCTTCCTGTGGGCCAGTGGCGGCGGTTACAGCGACTTTAACATTCACCACATTGACCATCTCTGCTGGCTGAAAAGCCCTCCCGGAAAAGAACTTTGGCCCGTCAAAGCCCAAGGCGTCGGTGGCCGCACCTCCCGCATCAGCCCCGACGGCAAGCCTTACGTGGATCAGAACTTCGACAGTTATGCCGTGGAGTATACTTTTGAGGACGGGGCCAAAATGTATATGAACGGCCGCACGATGCTGGGCGCGGTGCCCATGTACCATAGTTTCGTCCATGGCACCAAAGGCATGGCGCAAGCGGCGAAGTCCGGCGACTGCAACGGTCCCTCCAGCACCTTCAAGGGCCAGACCATGTCCCGCGAGAATCAATTGTGGACCTCGGATGCGAAGATGGCAGATGACCCCTATTTCACCGAGTGGCAGGTGCTTACTGAAGCCATCCGTAACGACAAGCCGCACAACGAAGTTGACCGCGGGGTAATGTCCAGTCTTGTGACCTCTCTGGGCCGCTACGCGGCACACACCGGACAAGAAGTCACGCTTGACGAGATGCTCAACCACACGCACGAGTTCGCTCCGGATGCCGACAAGTTGACCTTCGATTCGCCCGCCCCCGTGCAGGCTGATGCCAACGGCCTCTACCCTGTCCCCGAGCCAGGCAAGAAGACTAAGCGTGAGTACTAATCCGCAGGGGGTAAAAGCAGAAACCCGGTGACTGGCGAACGCAATCAGGCCGGATCAGGTCAGAGAATGTGCAGGTAAATTATCAGGAGCATGCCGCCGAGAAATCACGGCGGCGTGACGAGAACAAGCTCACTCGTCATCAAAGGACATGCGGCTAAACTTCCGAAGTCATAATGACCGGACTAGCAGCGGGCAAATCTAGTACGCGCAGTTGCGCGGCGGGCTTACCGCTCGATGATGCGGTAGAAGCGGCGGGGCATGGCTTGAGTGTCTTTGTCTTCGATTTCAACCTGCCCATTCTTGAGGCTTACACCATTGGTGAGGCGCACCCAACTGTTCGCGTTAAGCATGTTAGTCGTCGCCCAGACCTCAAAGCCGCTCAAATCACTCGCGCCAGCCAACTTGCCATCGTAGTCCCCGAAACGTAAGAGAAACCGGCCGTCACTCTGCCGCTGCGGAGGCTGCAACCGTTGCGGGACCATCACGCGTAGGCCGGCCGGGCTACTGGTGACGCTGCCCCCTGAGTTTGCTACCGTCACACTGTAAGCCCCCATGAACGAGCGGTTTGTCGCAGTAAAGCTCAGCGTCGGGTTCGTGGCGCCGATGAGATTGGTGCCATCCTTGCTCCACTGATAGCTCAACGGTGCCGTGCCCGTGGCCGTCACGCTGAAGGTGGCGTTACCTCCGGCGCTCACCGTCTGGCTCACCGGCTGCGTGGTGATGACGGGAATAGATGCGAGAGCCAGGCTGAAGCTGGAATGCAAATTAGCATCCGGCGGAAATCGTGGCAGCCCGCCCAGCGGGTCGGAACCTCCAAAGGTGACGCTCATGATTTGAGACAGTCCAATTCGCCCGGTCGCACTGCTTGACGCTTGCTCGAACGTGCTTCCCGCTGCGGAATTCCATACGCGCAGCTGATAGACGCCGGTCGCGCCCCCGTAGAGACCTGAGATTCCTGAGCCAGTGATAACATCCGAGACAATAAAGCCGGCCCCGGCTCCGCTCAGGAAAGCGACCGGTGCTCCGATGGCAAACAAGCTTTGTGCTGAGGTGCCGACGTAAATCTGGCCGTAGAAACTGCTGCCCAAACGTGTCGTTCCGTCGAGATCGAACACGGGATTTGATTGAGAACCGTTG
>VHDH01000135.1 GCA_016871445.1 Verrucomicrobiota bacterium
GATGGATTCTCCTTCGCCTCGACCAGGCCATCCGCGAGGTCAGCGACGCGCTCGCGAGCTACAACTTCGCCACTGCCGTGCAATCGCTCTACCGCTTTTTCTGGAGTGAGTATTGCGACTGGTATGTGGAGGCGTCGAAAGCCGCGTTCTTCGGCGAGGACGTCGCGCTGAAGGCGAACAAGGTTGCCGTGATTGACTTCGTCCTCTCGCACCTGCTGCGGATGTTCCACCCGCTGCTGCCGTTCATCACCGAGGAGCTTTGGCACGGGATGGGTTACTCGGCGGATATGCCCGCGGAGCAGGGCGGAAAGACAATCATTACTGCGCCGTGGCCCAAACCGCTGTCCCAAGGTGAGAAGGAAACTTGGGGCCTCGACGACAGCGCGGAGACGTTCGCGGACGCGAAGTTCGAGCTCGTCACGCAGGGCCGTAATCTCAAGACCCAGTTCAACATTGGCGCGGGCAAGAAGGGCAAATTCACCCTCAAACCCGCTGGTCAGCTTGATCCGCGTGAGGCAGAAGTGCTCCGCTTGTTACTCAGCGCGGAATCGCTCGACCTCGACGCAGCTTATGCGCCCAAGAAGGGCACACCTACCGCGCTCACCAAGCTTGGTGAACTCTACTTGCCGCTGGACGGCCTCGTGGACACGAACGCCGAGCGCACGCGGCTGACCAAGGAGGTCGTGAGGATCGAAGCTGAGATCGCCAAGGTGGAACAAAAGTTGGCCAATCCGAGTTTCGCGCAGAAAGTCCCGGCTGCCGTGTTGGAAGAGCACCGGCAGCGCTTGGCCGACTGGCAGACCAAGCTGGTGCAAACGCGGTCCGCAATACAATCGCTTTGATTCGGCGGGCGATGCGTCTATCTGTGGAGCATGATCATTCAGCACGCCGCCTCCGCCGACCCGGTTGTCTCGCTGCGCCGCCGCGCCTTTCTTGGGCGCTCGGGCCTCGGGCTGGCGGCTTTGTCTTCGCTGCTGAACCGTTCCTCCTTCGCTACCGAATCGATCCGAAGTCAGCGTTGGACGGGCGTAGTGAATCCCTTCCATCACGCGCCACGGGCCAAGCGCATCATCTGGCTTTACATGGCAGGCGGGCCGTCGCACTTGGAGACTTTCGACCCCAAGCCGGAACTTGCGAAGCTCCACGGGCAGCCAATGCCAGAGTCGTTCACCGTCGGGCAGCAACTCGCGCAGTTACAAGAGCAGAAGTTGAAGTGTTTTGCGCCGCAGTTTGTCTTTAAGCGGTGTGGGCAGAACGGCACAGAGATTTCGGAAATCTTTCCCCACATCAGCACGGTTGCGGATGAGTTAACGGTCATTCGCTCAATGAAGACCGACGCTATCAATCACGATCCGGCGCACACGCTGATGAACACGGGCACGATGATCCAAGGTCGGCCCTCGATGGGTTCGTGGGTGCTCTACGGCCTTGGCAGCGAGTGCGAAGATTTGCCGGGCTTTGTGGTGCTGACTTCCACGGAGGGCCGCAGCCCGCAGCCGATTTCTGTGCGGCAATGGCACAGCGGCTTTCTGCCGGGACAGTTTCAAGGCGTCGCGATGCGCTCGAAGGGCGACCCGGTACTTTACCTTAACCGTCCGCCCGGCGTCACAGCCGACCGACAGCACGACGTGGTCGCCGCAGTGCAATCGCTCAGTCGTGGCCAGCAGCAGCTCGATGACGACCCGGAGCTGGCCACGCGCATCGCGCAATACGAGCTGGCCTTCAAGATGCAGACGGCCGTGCCCGGCCTAGTGGACGTTGCAAACGAGCCGCAGCACATCCTCGACAGTTACGGCTGCCAACCGGGCGATGGCTCCTTTGCGTCGAACTGTCTCCTCGCGCGGCGACTCGCGGAGCGCGGCGTGCGCTTCATTCAGCTCTATCACCGCGACTGGGACCATCACAACGACCTCGTGAAGTTCATCCAAGGTAACGCCGCCAACGTGGACCGCGCGACCGCCGCGCTCATCAAAGACCTTAAGCAGCGTGGCCTGCTGGACGACACGCTCATCGTCTGGGGCGGCGAGTTCGGCCGCACGCCCATGGCGCAGGCGAACAAGGGCGGTCCCGGCCGGGACCATCACATGAAAGGCTTTTCGATGTTCCTCTGCGGCGGCGGCGTGAAGCGCGGGATAACCTACGGTGCGACCGATGAATTGGGTTACGCCTCCGTGGAAAACGTCGTCCACGTCCACGATCTCCAAGCCACGATGCTTCACCAGCTTGGCATCAACCACCAGCGGCTCACGGTGAAGTTCCAAGGCCTCGACGTGCGGCTGACGGGCGTGGGCGAAGAGGGCAGGGTGGTGAAGGGAATTTTGGCGTGAGTCGAATGCGCCCCTTTGGAGCTATGCTTTGAGAAATCGATGAACCGTGATTGCGTCCCGACTTGTTCTGCCTAGCCTCCACTCATGCAACGCATCCTCCGCGACCAGGCCCGCAAATTCGTCCTCGACGCCCGTGAGACACCTCAGCTCAGGGTGAAGCCGGGCGAGTCCCTTGAGATCGAGACGTGGGACGCCGCCTCCGGGTTCTTCAAGACCGAAGCGGACAAGGCTATCCCCGGCAACCGCCCCGGCTTCGACCGCATTCCGGCCATGGCGAATCCGCTGGGCGGGCCGATCTTTGTCGAAGGCGCGGAGCGTGGCGACACGCTCGTCGTCCACATCGAAGACATCCTCGTGGCGGACTACTCGTGGATCGCCATTGGACCGCGCCGCGGGCCGTTGGGTGAGTCCACGCGCTGGCCGGAGTTGAGCGGCGACTACACTACCAAGATTCTCCGCCACACACCCGGCCCCAGCGGCACCATGCGCGACGGCATGGTTCATTTCAGCGACCGCATTTCTTGGCCGGTTACACCGTTCATCGGGACGTTGGGTAACGCGCCGGACCGCGAGGTCTGCACCAGCATTGACGGCCAAGGCGAATGGGGCGGCAACCTCGACATTCGTGACGCGGCCGTGGGCAACAAAATCTACTTGCCTGTGCACCACACCGGCGCGCTCTTCTACCTCGGCGACGTGCACGCTAGTCAGGGCGACACGGAATTCACCGGCACGGCGGCTGAAACTTGCTCCACCGTGCGTTTGCACTTTGAACTGCTGAAGGGCAAGAAGACTCCGTGGCTTCGCATCGTAAAACCGGATGCACTGATCGCCGTTCACGCCGCGAAGCCGCTGGAAGAGGCTGTGAAGATTGCCACCTTCCACCTCATGGACTGGCTCATCCGCGAATACAACTTCACGCCCACGGATGCCTATTGCCTCGTGAGCACCTGCCCAGACTTCCGCATCAACGTGTATCAGATGTGCAACATCGGGAAGCTCGCTTATGTGGCCGGGGCAGAAATCCCCCAAAAATACCTCTAGCTGCGAAAGGACTTACAAATCACAGCGGGGAAATTTTTAAACGCCTTTTTTACCTCGCTGAGCTTTTCCGTAGAGGACGCTCTCAGCTCCGCTTCGCCATCACCTCACGAGCCCGTTCAAGAATTCTTCGCTCGCGTTCGGTCAGGCTGTGGATGCCGTGAGCAGAAATCTTGTCGAGAATGGGATCCACTTCCTTGCTGATGAAGTCTCCGGATAGCAATTCGTCTTGCTTGGACGGGCTGCGGAGGTCGAACCCTGCCACGCTTGCCGCCGTGCCGCGCCGAGCGGTCTTGGGCTTGCGCTTAAACCAGTTCTCCCATGGCAGTGACACGTAATCACGGTGCCAGCCGAGGCGGACAAATTGCATTCCCATCAGCAAGCCGCCGAGGTGTGCCGCGTGGGCCACGCCGCCTTGCCGCTGCGTTGGGACGATCGTGAAGAACGCCTCTACCGCCACGTAAATCCAGAAAAGGGTCTTGGCTTTGATTGGCAGGACAAAGTTCCAGCGCACCTCAGATTCCGATTCCAGCCACGCAAACACCGCAAACAGCCCAGAAACACCAGCTGATGCTCCAACTACACCTGGCCCAAAAACGGTGGGCAGCGTCAGCATCAGCGCTCCTTGGAACAGTGCCCCAGCCAGCCCGGTCAGGACGAACACCACGGCGAAGCGGTGTCGGCCAAGCGAGAACTCAATCCAGCGCCCAAAAAACCACAGGGAAATCCCGTTAAACAAGAGGTGCAGAAAGTCCGCATGCAGGAACTGAAAAGTAAACAACTGCCACAGATGCCCTTTTCTCAGGCCGGCGGTGGTCATGGCCAGCCACTCTTCGGCTGACACTTTAAAATACACGTCGTTAATGCATTGGAGCGCAAAGCAAATGACGAGTGTAATAAGCAACTTAATGGACCACAAAAGCGGCTCACGACTGGAGCCTTCGCGCATATAATCTCGGTCACCTAGCACAACAGGAAAGTAGCGGCAGTTCATTCCCTTTTCAAAGGGTGAAATTCACGACGAGGCATCTGAAATACCCCGCTAAACAAAGCTCAATCGCTAAAAACCGGCCTTTCGAAAAGCACGGCTCGCGCGCACCAGACGTCGCAGCCTGCGAGGCCAAACCATCATGGCCGAGAGTGAAGTGAGTCGCGCGATCCAAATCCAAAGTGGTCCTGATGATAGCCTAGTTCTTCAACCAACTCGGTCATTGTCCACGTAGGCCTTCGTGCGCTCAAAGAATCTGCAGCTCGGCCATGTTCCCAAACTGCAAGGCGTATGACGCGCTCTGCTTCGGACTTCAGAAGCGGTTGGGCCAGCCATCCGCCGAGAAAGCCTGCTAGCACGTCTCCGCTGCCGCCCTGCGCCAGACCGACGTTTCCCGAAGAATTAACAAATAGCCCACCGCATGCTTGCCCGACCAATGTGTGCCGACCTTTGAAAAGCACCCAAGAGCCTCCGTAGGCCAGGGAGATCTCCCGCAGCACCGCTTCTCGCTGGGTCTGCACGTGTGTCTTATCGACGCTTAGCATCGCGGCTGCTTCGCCGGGGTGCGGCGTTACCACGCGCAAAGCATGGCGGGGGGTCGCGCCGCGTGGCAACCAGCCCAGCGCACTGGCGTCTGCAATGACCGGGAGCGGCGACTCGGTCCACAACCTTGCCACTTCACGCTGCAGCGCGTCCGGCACATCTAGCCCGGCCAACCCTGGCCCAAGCAGGATTGCCGAGCACGTTTTCGGCAGGGCCGTACCTTTAAACCATGGATGCACCATCGCTTGTGCGAGCTGCGCCGCCACCGCCGAATATACTCGCTCCGTGGTGTAAACGCTCACCAGCCCCGGCCTTGCTCGCAGCGCGCCTTGGGCTGCCAGTACGGCTGCGCCGTGGTAACCGACGCTGCCGGCGAAAATCGCAAGATGGCCGAACGTTCCCTTGTGCCCGTCCACTGGACGCGGCGGCGGAAAGCCCGCGAAGTCCCTCGACAACGTCCAGTTCAGCTCCGTCGCAAACGGGCACGGCACCAGTCCGATGTCTGCTGCCACTTCCAGCCGTCCGGTGAACGGCGCGGCCTCCGCGCGCAGCAGCCCTTGCTTCATCGCTCCGAAGGTAACGGTCATCGTTGCGCGCACTGCGTCGCCGAGCGGCAGACCTGTGTCCGCATCCAGGCCCGAAGGTACATCCACCGCGAGGATGGGCACGTGCGACTGGTTCAAGGCTGCGACCAGTCGGAGCCAATCGCCAATGAGCGGACGACTTAAGCCAATGCCAAATAAGCCATCGACTATGAGCGCGCCGGAAAATGCATTCACCTCTGCCAGCGCCACTGCCGGGTTAGTCACGTTGAACACTCGTGTGCGGCGGTCAGCGAGGCCCTCTGCTGCGAAGCGTGCGTCGTCACCGTTGTGGCCTTTGCCTGCGAGCACGAGGATTTCCGCACCGGGCTGTGACAGAAGGCAGGCAGCTCGAGCCAGAGCCGCGCCGGCCTGACGCATCACGGATTCCTTGCTCACGCCGGCGGCCCAAGTAGCGAGCTCCCACTCGCGCATCTGCGCGAGGGTGATGACGGGTGATGGCACGGGCATATTTTGCGTGAAGGAACTCCGCTGTGCAACTCACGTCGCCTGCCGGCGGGGGCAGCGAGCTAAGTCGGGAGCAAAGCTCAAGCATAACCGATTGTAGCCAAATCTCCCTCGTTGGCGTCTGCCCTGCATGATGCGATTTAAATTCGGCTCTGCCGCCCTCCTTTTGCTCGCTGCGTCCGTCACCAATTTACCGGCGGCCCTCGCGGATTGGCCCCAATGGCGTGGCGCAGATCGCACGGGCGCACTCACTGGCGGGCCCGCTCTTGTCAGCACGTGGTCCACGGATGGCCCGCCCAAGCTTTGGGAAAGTCAGCCGATTCCCAGTGATGATGACGGCGGGCATGGCAGCGTGGTCATCGCCGGCGGACGGGTCTACCTATCCGTCGTTTGGCATCGCGAGCAACTGAGTGAGACGCGCACCCTCACCGAACTCATCCTGCGCACGCAACTAGGCCACCAAAACCCGGCCAGCCTCGGCAAGGAACTGGTCGCGAAAATTGAGGCCGCTCGCGAGTCCCTGCCGCCCACGCTGCGGGGCGCTAAACTCGAAGAGTTCACCCAAAAGTTCATCGAGGAGAATCTCGACAAAAAGCAACGTCAGCTTTTTAGCGGCTTCGTCAGCGGGCGCTTCAAGAAAGGCAAGCTCGCAATCCCGCTCGGTGACTACGAAAAACTCCAGACGCGCGTGGACAAGCCCTTTCCCTCGCAGGCTGAATTTGAGAAATGGGTTAACGAGCAGGGATTTGTCGACCACGTGAAGACTGCCGTTCTTGCCGCCGTGCCACCGAGCCGGCGGGTGGCCGAGGACACCGTCGTTTGCCTCGATGCGAAGTCCGGCCAAACGCTCTGGATGACCAAGACTCCGGGCGAGCCGAAGGGCCGCAACTGCTCCAGCACACCATGCGTGGCGGGCGGGCGTGTTTACGCCATGGGCAGCACGCACCTCAACGCGGTGGATGCGACGAGCGGAAAGTTGCTTTGGTCGCAGCCATTGCCCGCTAAGGCTCCCGGTTCCTCGCCACTCGCATTGGAAGGTGCCGTGGTCATCCTTGCCGGCAAGCTCGCGGCTTACGAGGCGGAGACGGGCAAGCAACTCTGGGAGCAGCCCAAGGTCGGCGGCAACAACGCCTCACCCAGCGCGTGGCAGAAGGATGGCAAGACCATCCTTGTCTGCAATAGCCGTAACGAATTCGTCGGCGTGGACTTGAAGACCGGCACAGTGCTTTGGACCACTCCCGGCGGAGGAGACTCCACCCCCGCGATTGTTGGCGACCGTGCGGTCGTACTCTCCAAAGATGGCAAAGTCGGGTTCGCCGGCTACCGCCTGTCCACCACCGGCGCAGAAAAACTTTGGAACCACCCCACCGACGCGCTTCGTGCGCAGTCCAGTCCCGCAATTCACGAGAATCACGCGTATCTTTTTGAGGATGGCGAGCATCGCTGCGTGAACTTGGAGTCAGGAAAGATCGCATGGGCCCAGAAGGTTGCTTCTACCATTACTTCGCCGATTGTCGCCGACGGAAAAATTTACGTGCTGATGAACAACGGCAACAACCTCCTCATGCTAAAAGCCACACCGCAGGATCGCGTGGAACTCGGCAAGGCGAACGTACGTGCACTATGGATTCCGACGCCAGCCATCGCGGATGGTAAGGTCTTCCTTCGCCATCGTGACCGCGTCTGCTGCTA
>VHDH01000136.1 GCA_016871445.1 Verrucomicrobiota bacterium
ACGACCTTGGCTTGACTGAACGCGTCGGCTTCGTGCGGAACAACGTGGATTACTATTCGGGCGCGACGTTCGGCTGCCACGAAAATTACCTAATTCGTCGCGGGGCACCGCTCAACGAGGCAAATGTCCAGTCACTGCTCGCTTTCCTCACGATGCGCGTGCTCTACACCGGAGCGGGGCGCGTGCGAGCTTCCCCCGGTGCAGACTCGCGTGGCGACATCATCAAACTGATGCCGGACAGCGATTTCCAAATCAGCCAGCGCGCAGACTACATCAACAACGACCTGTTCGAGTGGGTGCAGTTCAACCGCGCCATCATCAACACGCGCGACGAACCGCTGGCCGACGCCCGCCGCTTCCGTCGCCTGCACCTGCTCCACGGCGACACCAGCGTGCTGCCCGCCACGCTCGCGCTGAAGTGCGGCACTACGTCGCTCGTGCTGGATTTGCTGGAGATCGACAAACTTCCTTCCGTTGCACTGGCGGATGCGGTCTATGCGTTCCGCGCGCTCTCGCACCAACCAGACGGCCCGTGGAGCGTTACGCTGGCCGATGGCCGTGAAATCCCAGCAGTCGAAGGGCTGAGGTGGTTTTTCGCTTCCGCACAAAAGGAGTTTCGCGGTCGTGATGCGGAGACAGATGCGCTGTTGCGCATTTGGGACGGAGTGTTGACGGACCTAGAAACCCGTGTGGAAAATCTCGTCGGAACGGTGGACTGGGTGACGAAGCGCTGGCTCTACAACCAGTTCCTCGCGGCGGAAAATCTCCCGTGGACCGACCCGTGGCTGCGGGCGCAGGACTTGGAGTTTCACGCCGTGGACCCCGCGCGCAATCTCGCTTGGCCGCTCGCGCGCACGCCGGAGGCTTGGGTAATTTCGCCCGAGGAACAGCATGCCGCCCTGCTCACTCCACCCGCTGATACCCGCGCCGCCGCGCGCTCCAGCCTCATGCGGGTGCTGGAAAAAGAGACCTTCCGTTTTTTTGTGGATTGGGAGGTTATTGAGGCCGAGGGCGCGGATTCCCTGCAACTCCTCGACCCATTTCAGCCAGAGCCGCCGGATTCCGAAGCGTGGCGACGGCGGCTTCAAAAACACCACGCACGCATCGCCCACGCGGGGCCAGAGTAAGCGAGCGAGCTCGGAGTCCGCCCAACTTGCACGCCCGAGTGGACGCAAAACAGACCAACTGACTGCACTCGGAATAAGCATCCTGCCGCGACCTTGAACGCTGTCATTACCACTTTCCTCTCGCTTCGATCCGGACTTTGACAAAGTATCAAGTAGTCCCACTAGCATGAACGACAGCGGTTTCTACAAGTGCGCCTGCGAGAACTGTCAGGGGCATCTCGAATTCCCCGCGCATGCCGCCGGTATCACCACCACCTGCCCGCATTGCGGCGTAGAGACCAAACTCATCGCTCCCAAGGCGGTCACCGCGCCGGCACGATCAGCTTCACCGCCCCCACCCCCGCGCCCAATGAGCGAAGTTCAAGCCGCGTTGCCGCCGCCTGAAGCACCGTCCGCAGTAAAACTTACTCAAATTGACCCTCCTGCCACCGGCTCCAAGTCAAAGCGCGGGCTAAAAATTATTGGCATCGGAATTCTCGCAGTGTCTCTCATCGCTTGGTTTGGGTGGCGGATTGCGCGCGGATACCGTAAGGCCGAGCGCGCAGTCGAGTCCGTCGGTTCTACTAACTTAAAACCCGCAACCGTGCCCAAAGGGGAGCGCGCGTCCCCTGCTCCGATCCCAGTGCCTGCCGCGCCACCGACTTCCGTCATACTCGCAAAGGGTGCGCCCCCCGCTCGCGTAGCAGGGGCTGATTTGCAGGTCCTCAACTACGAGATTCACAAAGCAAAGGACGGCAACCTGCAGTATATCGTGGGCGTGGTGACTAACCACTCGGCTCGGCAATACTTTAATGTGAAGCTGGAGTTCGCACTCACCCGTCAGACCGGCACAACCGGCGATCGTGCCACCGACATGTTACGAAACCTCCCGGCCAGCGTCGGCTCCACGTTCAAGGTCAACATTATCGGGATTACACCCGTCACTGGTGCGACGCTGACCAAGGTGGAGGGGGAAAAAGAATGAGCGCGTTCACACGGTTTCGGGTGTGGAATTCGCATCAGCCTGTCTATTGGCCTTAAGGCTCCGTTGCGGTGCTCCTGACGTCTGGCGCTCAAATCAAATATCGTAAACTCTTCATAGAGGCCGCTGAGAGTGAACTCTGGATGGGAAGCTACATTTCGTGCTCGGCGCGCCGACTACTTGCAAATACGAAATGCCAGCGCTCGAGCCACAAGGGGCGATTCGCCTTAGGCATCACGGCAGAAAGCTCGGCAAATCTAAGTTAAGTTGGCCGTGCGTCTCCAACTCAGCCTTCCTTCTCCAACGGCGTGACCGGGTCAATGAACCACCACGCTACCGCACCGAGGAAGTAGATCCCCGCTGCCACGAGAAACGTGGTGATCCAACTTTCTAACGACGGCTTCGCATCGGGAGTTATCTTCCCGGCCTCGAGGATTAGGCCCACGACCCACGGGCCGACCGCGCCGCCGAGGTTGCCCATCATGTTCATACTGCCGGAGAGTGCTCCCGCGTGTCGGCCGCCTACGTCCATGCACGCACCCCAGCCGCTCGCCATCGCCAAATCATTCGAGAAGCTCGCCAACCCAAGTGCGACCATCGCCCAAACTGGATCGCCGAGCTTGGTGGCGACGACGAGCATCACGCCCGCCGCGACTAAGCCGACGGAAGCGACCACGCGGCGCGCCCAGCGCACGCTATCCCATTGCTCGGCAAAACGCTTCGCCAGCCAACCGCCGACGAAGCACCCGATCCCGCCAAAGAAAAGCGGCAATCCCGCCAGCACGGCGCTTTTCTCCAATGACACTCCGCGCGCCTCGCGCAGGTACGTGGGCAGCCAAGTGATATAAAAATACCAGCCATAGCTCATGCAGAAGTATTGCAGCCAGAGCAGCCAGACTGTTGGGCTGGCGACGAGCTTGCCCCACGGCATTTTTCCGTGGCCGGGGGCGTTGGCTTCCGCGCCGTCCATAAGCATTAGTTCAGCAGCGTTCACGGACGGATGCTCGGCGGGCCGGTCGCGAAACCAGCGATGGAAACCAACGGCCCAGACGACCCCGAGTAGACCAAACAATACGAACGCCACGCGCCAATTCACCAGCGCCAGCACACCCGCCACCAGCAACGGCGTGAACGCTCCGCCCCACCGCGCACTGAGCCACAGAATGCCCTGCGCTCGGACACGCTCGCGGGACGGCAGCCAGATCGTGAAAATCTTTGTCACGTTCGGAAAACACCCCGCCTCACCCACGCCGAAAAGGAACCGGCACACGAGCATGGAGACATAATTCCACGCCGCGCCGGTCGCGGCGGTGAAAATGGACCACGCCACGACGACCTTCATCAGGATGCTGCGCGGACCGAAACGGTCGCCCAACCAGCCGCCGGGGATTTCAAACAGCGCGTAAGCCAGGGTGAACGCGGAGAAGACTGCGCCCATTTGTTTCTCGGAGAGGCCCAGCTCGCGGCGGATTTCCGGCGCAGCCTGCGAAATGCACACGCGGTCAATGTACGTGATGACAGCCAGCAGGATGACAAAAGCCATCATCGTATGGCGCGCGCGCGTGGGCGCAACGGCGGGGGCGGACATGTGGGGAGTGAAGCCGATGCGACACGCCGCCGCCAAGCTGCAAAGTGGCTGCGTTCCCGCAACCGGTTGCCGAGATCCGAGTTTTGGGAAAATCCGAGGTCTAGAATCTTGAACTATACGACAGGCTCATGCCCGGGCAGCACGAATGAAAAAGGTATGCCAAAGGCTTGCCTCAGACTTTGGAGTTTAGGCCATTCTCGCATTCTTAGGATTAACGGCCAGCGAGATCAAACGCCGCACGCACCGGCTGACCAATGGTGTTCGTCGGCAATCGCAACCCTAACCGCCAAGCAATCGTCGCAGCTGTGTCCGGCAGGGTGATCGCATTAGTTAGCACATGACCTCGTCGGACGTCCGCGCCCCACACGATCCACGGAATTGTCATGTCCTCGGGCCGATCTACGCCGTGACTTAGACCCGAGCCACCGTGATCGGCAGTGAGTAGAAAAAGCGTTTGGGTAACCCCACTGCTTTCGATACCCCCCCGCAACAAGGCCAGTGCCGAATCGCATTCGCCGAGCGCCGCGAGGTATTCCGGGGACAGCCAACCGTTAAAGTGCCCGGCTAAGTCCGCATCGAGAAAATGCACAAACATCAAATGCGGACGCTTCGCCATGAAGTGCGCCGCGGCCAGCGCCGCCACCTGCCGTGCGCCTTGCAGATGGTTAGTGCGGTAGTAATCAGCCTGGTCGGGTTTCGGATAAGAAATATGACTCACTGAGCCAGTCGGGAACAAATAAGCCAGCTTGTCCTTGCCAGAAAACGCGGCGGTGAGGAGCCCATTGGAAGTAGCTAGGGAAAACACCGTCGGAAAGCGCAGGACGCCAAAGGCCGGAATCCATTCGTTCCAGAAGACCCCGTGTTCCTCTGACCCGAGGCCCGTAAGCATAGACGTGTGTGCCGGCAGCGTAAGCGGCGGGACGATACTCCGCGCCGTCCATGTAGCCGCGCCCTCCCGCGCCATGTTCTGCAAAGTTGGCATGGCCGCCAACTGCACCGCGTCGGGCCGCGCGCCATCGAAGCTTACAAGGATGATGTGCGCAGGACTAACTGGCTCAAACTTTGACGGCGGCGCGTCCGACTGCTCGAAGCCAGCGCCAGCGGGACTCGGCGACACGGGCGGTTTCTGGCAAGCGGCGAAAAATAACGCGCTGACCAGCCCGACCACGGAAAAATGAGGCAGAACATGTTTCACACAAAATCCCAGTGATCGAACATCGCCGCCTGACCGTAGTGGCCACCGGTCTCATCCCGCAAATTCCACACGATAGCATGTTGGATGCGGAAACGCCGGCCCGTCTTCGAGATGCGCACACCCGCGTAGTTGGCGATGTGCCCGTTTGCCGTGACCTCCGCGAGTAGCCGTGCGCGTTCCTCGCGGGCGATCGGCTCTGCAGTGAGTCGCGAGGGCGTGCGGATTAGTTCAGCCCACGGCATTTCCCAGAGCGCGAGCGCGGCGCGGTTGCCGTAATTGAGCACGGGATCTGTTTGCGTACCGTGCGAGACCAGCACGAACGGCGCATGGAAAAGAGCTCCCGCCAGCGCGCGTGGCTCGGTCAAGCCGGGTACGAGGTCGCGCCGCAACCAATGCTGGAAGCTTCGGGCCAGCACAGTCGCGTGCGAGAGACCCCAGTCGTTTGCCCACGGCTCGCTCATTTTAACTTGGGAAAAAACTCCCGCGCGGTACGACACGTGGCGGCGCTAAGATCATCCAGCGAACAGTTCTTCAACCGCGCGACTGCCTCCGCAATTTCCCGCACATAGGCGGACTCGCATCGCTTGCCGCGATATGGCACTGGCGCAAGGAATGGCGCATCGGTCTCCAGCATAAGCCTGTCGAGCGGCGTGGCCGCGAGCGAATCGCGCACCGACTGCGCGTTTTTGAAGGTCACGATGCCCGTGAAGCTCACGAGCGAGCCAATCGCCAGCACGCGTCGCATCTGCTCCGGCGTGCCGACGAAGCAATGGAACACGCCGCGCACCCGACCGGCGAAGGGCTGCATGATCGCGAGCGTCTCCTCGAAGCATTCGCCGCGCGTGTGAATGATACAGTTCAAGCCGGTTTCCGCCGCGACTTCGAGCTGCTGCTGGAATGCCTCCGCTTGCCGCGCCTTGACGTGCTGGTCTTGCTCTGCCGTGCCGCCGTTCGCGCTCGGCAGCCGGTAGTAATCCAAGCCCGTCTCACCGATGGCGACGACCTTGGGATGCTGTGCCAGTGCACGCAACTCGGCACGGAAATCACTAGGTGCGCGCACCGCGTCGTTCGGATGCCAGCCGGCTACGGCAAACACCGACTCAAAACGCTCCGCTAGCGCCACCGCGCGCGCGCTGCTTTCCAAGTCCGTGCCGATGCTCACCAGCCGCGTGATGCCCGCTGCCTTCGCGCGCTCGACGAACTGCGGCAGTTCGCCAGCGAAGTCTGGAAAATCCAAGTGTGCGTGCGTGTCAAAAAACTCGGTCATGTGCAAAACCAGCCCAGCTGGCGTTGCCTTGGATAATGCGCGGCGTAGTGGTGACGCAATCGGCAATTCTGCAAAAACCCACACCTCCTGCGGGTTTCCGATTGCGTCCTGCAAGGCACGTTTGCTATCCCTTCGACCGACAGCGCGAACCAAATTAATCAGAACAACTATGCCTCAAGCGATCTTCCATCCGAGTCTCGAATGCGCCCAGCACGGCGGCAAGTCCCTCGCCGAAGTCCTCGACTTCGCCAAGGCCGCCGGAGCAACCGGTATTCAGCCCAGTAACTACCACCTAAACGGCGGCAAGCTCCTAAAGTCCGCCAAGGAAATTCGCGACACCTTCGAGTCGCGTGGCATGACCCTCGACGGCATCTCCGCTCACTGTCCGTTTTGGGTCCACACCAGTGCTTGGACTGGAACCAAGTCTGGCAATCCGTTCATCTCGCCCGACATCGCCAAAAAGTCCCCGCAAGAAATCGAGAAGTGGCACGAGAATTACCTGCTCAAGCTGATGGACCTCGCCGCCGAACTGGACGTGAAGATCATGCCAATGTTTTGGGGCGTGGCATTCGGCTGGGAGCTGGCCACTGGCTACCCGTGGGGCTTCTGGGCCGGGGGCGGCTTTGATCTGCTAGCTGAGGGTAAGGAGCGCTTCGTCAAGAAAACTGCCAAGCTCCGCAAGCACGCCAACGAGCTCGGCATCAAGCTCTGCCACGAAATCCACCCTGGCACCGCCGCCAGCACGGCCGATGACTTCAATCTGCTGGTGGAGATTTGCGACGGCGATGCTGCATTGGGCGTGAACGCTGATCCGTCTCACTGCTGGGAGGGTGAAACGTGGGAGAGTCGTTTCCTTAAGGTCGGCAGCCGCGTTTGGGCCGCACACATCAAGAACTTCGTCGTGCGCGCCGGCTTTCCGCTCCGCGCGATGCAGCCGGACTGGGGGAAGCGGGCGATGCAATTCACCGACCTCGGCAGTGGTGACTTGAACATGCAGCGTTATGCTGAACTGCTCATCCACATTGGCTACCCCCAGCGCTACATGAAGCTCATGGGCACTAAGGACGCACCGCTGGTGGTCGAGGCCGAAAGCGCGCACAAGAATCTCGATTATTGCTCAACCGATGGCGTGCGCTACGTGAAGAACCACCTGTGCTTCCCCGTGGCCGCCGGCTCCTTCGAGGACGGCATGGGCGCGTAGTCGGCACCCGACGCAACTGACCCCGAAGGGCGCGGCGCGAGCCGTGCCCTTTGCCTTTTCGTGGGAGCGCCACCCTTGCCCCGCAGTCCAGCCATGGCGGACAGGAGTGTCCCCTTCACGTCAGCTCACTCCGGCAGACACCCGAAGAACGTGAGACACTTTTCCCCGCGCGCCTCGCGCAGGAGCATGATCGCCAGCTCACGCGCGTGGTAATCCCCCCACATCGAGCTCTCGCCGTTGGGCACCTTCTG
>VHDH01000137.1 GCA_016871445.1 Verrucomicrobiota bacterium
CCACGAATGAGCAGCAACTCAGAGAGGTCATCAAGCGGGCCGTTCTTAGCTTGATACGGCGGACTCTGGCCGAGGTAGAAGTCGCTTTCGGCGCCGCTAAGGCGCGGCTGATCGTCCGGGTCAATCCAGTCGAGGATTGAGTCGGCGATCTGACTCGCTTCGGCTACGTCCACACCGACAAGCTTGAGCGCTTGGCCAAGGATCACCGGGTCGGCGACGTTCACATTAAACTTTCGTTCGCAATCGATGAGCTTGACCGAAAAGTTGCCGGGCCCCAACCGCACGTCCGTAAGCGAGACGACAGCCAGCGCCTCGTTCGTCCCCATCGGGCCGCCGGCCCATTTCTGGTTCAGCGCGTCGTATGGCTCGGTGGGAACCTTCATCTGCTCAGCCACCACAAAGCGTGCCAATTCCACTCCGGAACGCCCCAACCACTCGAAGTCCTGATCGTGCGAGGCATTGCGTGCCAGCGTGGTTTCGACCTTAACCGAGTAGGCAAAGCCGCCTGCTAACACCGTCAATACGAGGATAACGAGCATCACGATGATGAGCGCGACACCACATTGGTCTCCGAGGGGTAGAGCCCCCCGCCGCTGGCGAGGGATTGCTACCAAAGGCCAATCATCATTAGCAGCCTTCCGTTCCAAGCCGGCATTATCCCCCACTCCGACCCTTTCCCACCGAGAAAGGGAATCACGCACTCTAAATGCAGCCATTGAGAATGCTCCAACCGATCGAAAAGTTGCTGATTTTTCTCCTGCCCCTGCGGAAACGGGCCAAAGTGAGAAAAAAAAGTTTTTCAGCGCGCGAACTTTTTGGCTGTAGCCCGCTGGCCGCGTTGATGAGCCGGTCAACTTCATTAACGTGGGCGGTTAAAGGGAGGGGGCGTGCTTCCGCCTGATCCTGGCGTTGGGATCGGCAGGCGGCTTGGTATCGGCACGTTCAACTGTGGCACACCACCGCCACCCGACAGAGCCTGCGGATTTTGCAGTTCGCGCATTACTCCCTGGCCACCAGGCGAAATCACGCTGCTGACCAAAATAGCGGGTGGCTTGCCAGCCCGCGCGTCGCCGCCGAAGCCCAAGGTTACGCGCATCATTTTCGGAAGCTGGTTGGTTGAAAGCCACTCGACGTCCCAGTCGTTGAGATTCGTGCTCCAGAACTCGATCCCAAAGAGACTGAGTTGTCGGGAGAGCGTGAGCGTGTAGGACTCCTCGATAGGCGAATTGGTCGGCGTAAGCAGCGAGCTTTGTCGCAGCACAAGCGACGGCAGGCCGTTGTTTGTGCCGGGCACGGCAGCGAAAGTCACGCGCCGCAGCGGTTGGTTGGGAAACATCCCGCTGCCCGGAAAGTTCTCTGGCAGGTGCGCCACAAAACTAAGCGCGGCGAACTTCTCATCCGCTGTATCCGCCGTGAACGAGTAGTAACGTGGGTTGCCCGCGTACAACACGGCGGAGGCGAGCGACTGCTCCAACGCCTGCCTCGTTATGCGCATGCGCTGCACCTCGTCGGCGGCAGTGTTACCAATGCGGGATGCCCGCAGCACGGCGTCCCAACTCGCGTAAATCGCCGTCATCACCAACCCGAGAATGCCAATGGCGAGCAGCACTTCGATAAGCGTATAGGCCAGCACGGCGCGAGAGGCAGGATGCTTAAGGCAGGGCGGCACGATAGCTCGGGCGTGTTGGGCGTCGCGTCCCAGCACCCGGCGTTGACGCAGCACACGCACTACCGAAAAAATGCCCTCAAGTGCCACGACCCACACACCATGAAACTTGTCACACACGGCGCTCATGTCATCGGCGCAGGCCGCCGGCTCCTCCCATTACCGAATCAGGCCGGTAGAGAAAAATGGACAGCGTCGTCTGCGCACCGACGCGGCCGGCGACCGTGCTGTCCGTCACGGAGAAATCCACTTGGAACAGCCCATTGGTAGCGACCATTGTGATATTACGCGTCCACGAGACGCCGGGATACAGCGCGCCGAAGTTGCCTGACTCACCGCCCTCTTCCAGCCGATTGGTCAACGAAAGTTCGGATGCGAGGCTGCCAATATCCACGGCGGGTCGTTGCAATCGCTGCACGTGCTTCAGATTCGTGGAGACAAGTTGGAGAATCGAAAACACGCACATGAAGAAGATCGCAAGGGCGATCATGACTTCCAAAAGGGTGAAGGCGTAACCATTGCCAAATGGCAGGTAACTAGGAACCGTGGTTCCACGCCGCCCACGAGTGAAGAGCGCGCTGCTTGCACCCTGCCATCTGGCACTAGTGAGGTTCATCGCAGCACGTCGTAATGCGCTCGTCCAGTCACCGGGTCGAGTGTGATCTTTCGCAGTTCGCCGTGCAGCGAACGGATGACCAGGGCGAACTCGTCGCTAGCGCCATTGGATTGAAAGCGCACCGCAACGGACTCAGCCTCCTTCAGTAACTGGAAATTGACCGCTAACTCCTCAATGCCAATTTCCTCGGGTAACTTTAAATTGAACAGTCTATGGCCATCACCAGCCTTCGGCTCAGGCCGCGCACCGCTGGAAGACGACCCGGCCGAACCCAAAGTCGCGACTTCAAAGGTGTAATCCTGAGGCCGGATACGCATCTCAACTAAAGAGCCGCGCAGGATCGCCTGTGCGCGAGCCGTGGCGCACACCTCCATCAATCCCTCTGTCGCGAGCCGCATGGGCCGGCGATTTTGCGCCAGGACGAAGGCGGGGATCGTCACCGTCATTACGATGGCGAGAATCGCCACCACGATCATGATCTCGATGAGGGTGAAGGCATGAACAGAGCGAAGGGGATGGAACACGACGGCAACCGAGCGCATTAGCGGGAACTCGCGTGCCGCGTGCCCCGCACCAAGGTTGTCACTAATTACATTCATCTTCCCCCAAAGCTTTCGCCGATACTCGAAGTGATGGTGAACATTGCCTGTAGCACGCTCAGAAGCAGAAACGTCACCACGCCGGCGATGGCTACGATCATGATCGGTTCGATCAGGTTCATCAGCACACGTAGCGTTGTGTTAAGCTCGTTCTCGTACGTTTCGGCCACGTTGCGCAACGCGCCGGGCACGTCGCCGGTTTCCTCGCCAATACGGATGAGGTCAATCATCAGTTGCGGGAAAATTTGGCTGCGGGCTAGTGGCTGGGAAATCGTTTTGCCGTCGGTCACGGCCTCACGCGTACGATTAATGGCGTCCTTAAGCATCACGTTAGGTGTGACCTGCTCGGTGATCTTAAGTGCGGTGAGGACAGAGACTCCGTTCTGCATGAGCGTGCCCAGCGTGCGCGCAAACTGGCCGAATAGGTAAAGGCGCATCACCTTTCCAAACAGCGGGGCATTAAGTTTCCAACGATCCAGCAGCCGGCGGCCTACGTCGCTCGCCCGGAAGCGGATAAAGACGATGCTTACCGCCACCGCCGTCAGCGCGAGGGTGAGCAACCACGCAGGGTTTCGGAAGAAGTTACTGATGCCAATGAGCAGTTGCGTGGACGCGGGCAACTGCGCCTTTATGCCTTCAAACAGTGAGAGGAACGTTGGCAGGATCTTCACGATGAATACGATCACGATGGCGACACCCACGAGCATCACCAACACCGGATAGATTAGCGCGGACTGCACCTTGGCGCGCACCTCAGCGAAGCGTTCATAGTGCTCTGCCAGCCGGCGCAGCACTTCCTGAAGTGACCCACTTTGCTCGCCCGCGCGGACCATGTTCACGTACATGTCTGCGAACACGGCAGGCTGCTTTGCCATCGCGTCGGACAAGCTGCGGCCCTCTGTCACGTCTTGCTTCAACTGTCGTGCGACCTCGGGCGGGATGCCCTTCGAGCCGAGGTAGGTCATGCTATTGAGCGCGCCAATAAGCGGCATACCGGCCTTGAGAAGGTTGGCAAACTGCTGCGTGAACGTCGCCAACTCCTGCATTGTGGGCTGGCGCGGTCGCGACGCCACCTCGCGCAACGCAGGCGGGAGGAACTTGACAAGCGAGACAGCGGCGTCTGGCTTGTCTGGCGAGGCCAAAGACCCACTGCGTGCCGCCTCGATGACCACAGGGAAGAGACCCATGCGGTCAATCTGCGCGAGCGCGGCCGAACGGTCGTTGACCTCGAGCAGGCCGCTGACGACCTCGCCCGTGCGCCGGCGGGCTTTGTAAGTAAATTGGGCCATTTGGCTAACGAATACTTAACCGCCGGACCAAAAAAGTTGCGAGCGAGCACGCATGTCGAGCTTAAGAGATGCCGCTTAATTCAAGGCATTTGTCATGCTTTGGAGACGACAATGAGTATGCGGCATGCTTGCGTGGCGAGGCGGTGATCGCTCGTTACCCAACCATCAAGAAATACCGGACACTTGGTGCGATTTACGGACGAAAATCACCGCGTAAGGTGGCTGCTGGCGTAGGCAGCCTGTATCAAACTGTGCTGGGTATCTTTAAAGCCAGGGTAGTTAATGGTGGAAGAACCGGACGCCGCTCTGGTGGCTTGCGCCGATCACGTTACATTAGCCACATACCAATCCAGCGCGAGTTCGAGACCCTGCGGCATCGTGTGTGTGGGCGCATAGCCAAGCAGGCGACGGGCTTTATCCACGTTCGCAAGCGAGTGGCGTACATCACCAACTCGGAATTCGCGGTAAGTGGGCTTTTGCTCAGGTAAGGCAGGGTTACGCCGGCGCAAACTGGCGTGGATGGCACGGTAGAGTTCGTTGAGAGTGGTGCGCTCGCCCAAAGCGATATTGTAAACCTGATTCAACGCGTCCTCGTTAACCGTGGTAGCGGCAAGCAAATTGGCCTGCACGACGTTTTCCACATAGCAGAAGTCACGGCTCGTCTCACCGTCACCGTTGATAAAGACAGGTTCCTTTTTCAGCAGCGACGCGATCCACTTGGGAATGACAGCGGCGTAGGCTCCGGCGGGGTCTTGGCGGGGACCGAAGACATTGAAGTAACGCAAACCGATGGCTTTAAAACCGTAATTACGCGCGAAGACGTCGGCGTAAATCTCGTTGAATTTCTTGGTCGCAGCGTAGGGCGAGAGTACGTCGCCTACCATGTCTTCGACCTTCGGCAGATCTGGGTGGTCTCCATAAACGCTGCTGCTGGAGGCATAGACAAGGCGCTTCACCTGTGCGTTGCGGGCGGCGAGCATGATGTTCAAGAAACCGAGAACGTTAGCCTCGTTGCTGGTCACGGGATCAGCTACGGACCGCGGGACAGAGCCGAGCGCACCTTGGTGCAGCACGTAATCCACGCCGACGCACGCCTCGTGGCAAAGGTGACCAGCACGAAGGTCTACATCAAGGAAGCGGAAACGTTCCCACTGGCAAGCAGGCACAAGATCTTTGATTTGGTTGAGGTTCTGGCGGTGACCGGTCGCAAAGTTGTCTAAACCCACGACGTGTTGATTGAGCTTAAGCAAGTGCTCGACAAGGTTGGAACCGATGAAGCCAGCAGCCCCAGTGACAAGCCACGTTTGGGGGCATTTCCTAAGGCCAGCGAGGAGGGTTTCGTAGGCGGGCATGAGAATCACATTTTACGCACTACGAGTTACGTGGGCGAGCTGGAGTAACACCTAGTGCGAACGGGTTTTATGCCTTCCACACCTTTTTGGAATCCACCTTCACATCCGCCATCGCGTTGCGGGTGTCCACAATGACTGGGGCCCAGTTAGCGAGTTGCTGATTGTTTGTGCGTTTGTGGTTGGTGGAGATGATTACGGCGTCGTAGCCACCGATGCTCTTCGCAGTCCACGGCACGGACTTGGTACCAGCCCAGTGGCCGTGCTCGCGACTGGGGCGGATGACGGGCACGTGCGGGTCGTAATAAGCGACCTTTGCGCCGCGCGCCTTGAGAAGATCGAGCAGCACGTAGCTCGGGGACTCGCGGTCATCGTCCACGTTGGCTTTGTAAGCGAGGCCGACGAGAAGAATCTTACTGCCATTGATGGCTTTCTTCTTTGCGTTGAGGGCTTCCTGCGTGCGGTGGATGACATACATCGGCATCGCGGTGTTCACCTCACCAGCCAATTCGATGAACTTGGTGTTTTGTCCATATTCGCGTGCCTTCCATGTGAGATAAAACGGATCAATGGGAATGCAGTGTCCCCCTAGGCCAGGACCGGGATAGAACGCCATATAACCGAATGGCTTGGTCTTCGCGGCGTTGATTACCTCCCAAATATCAATACCCATCGCGGCGTAAACCTGCTTCAGCTCGTTCACCAACGCGATGTTCACGCCGCGGAAGATATTTTCGAGCAACTTAGTCGCCTCGGCGGCGCGGCAGGAGCTAACAGGAACGATCGTTTTGATAGCCTGCTTATAAAGTTCAACTGCACGGCGCTGGCACTCGGGCGTGTAGCCGCCAACGACCTTGGGAATCTGTGCCACCATACTGTTCGGATTCCCTGGGTCTTCGCGCTCAGGGGAGAAGGCGAGGTTGAAGTCCTTGCCTGCCTTGAGACCGTTGCGCTCCAACACGGCACGCAAGTCTTCGTCCGTCGTGCCGGGGTAAGTGGTCGACTCGAGCACCACGAGCAGGCCCTTGTGCAAGTGCTGGAGAATAGCCTCGCCGGTTTTAAGGATGTAGCTGATGTCCGGCTCACGGTTTTTGTTGAGTGGCGTGGGAACGCAGATGATGACGGCATTGAGCTGCTTGATGACGGAAAAGTCCGCCGTGGCACGCAAGCGTCCGGCATTGACCTGCTCCCGGATGGCCGCCGCCGGAATGTGCTCAATGTAGCTGCGCCCTGCGTTGAGGGCGCCGACTTTTTTGTCATCCACATCAAGGCCGGTGACGTTCACGCCCGAGCGGGCGAATTGCAGGGAAAGCGGAAGCCCGACGTAGCCAAGCCCGATGATGCCAATGTTCATGCGCTGGTTCGACAAATAGCGACCCGATTTCAGCCCAGCGGGGGCGTCATTTCTGTCACATGCCTTTATGAAAAAACTATTGGCCATGCAGCGTGATTGAAAGGCAAAACCGAATCACACGATAAAGCTCACACCTTGGCCATGCGTTCGCCAATTAGGTTGGACCTATTTAGGCTGCCCTTGAAAGTAGTGATCCACTGTCCGTTTACCGCAAATTCTGGCCGAGATATG
>VHDH01000138.1 GCA_016871445.1 Verrucomicrobiota bacterium
GGGCGGTGATGCAGGCGTTCGCCGAGGCCGACGCGGGTGAGGAGTGGCTGGGCACGGTTCATTGCCTGCGCACGGCTGGCGGCGTCGCCTGTCGCAAGCGTGGGGACGAGGACGTTTTCCAACACGGTGCATTGCGGAAGGAGATGGTGCGCTTGGAAGATGAAGCCAATCTGCCGGTTGCGAGTGGCGGCGAGGGTGAGTTCGTCGAGCGTGTCGAGACGCTGGCCGTCGAGGGTGAGTTCGCCGGAATCGGGCAGGTCGAGTGTGCCGATGAGGTTGAGCAGCGTGCTTTTGCCGCAGCCGCTGGGGCCGACAATGGCGACGGTTTCGCCGGGCGCGACTTCAAGGGCGAGGTCGCGCAGTATGGGCAAATCGCCGCCTGCGGCGCCGGGGTAGCGCTTGGTGACGTTCGTGAGGCGGAGCAAGGGAGCGGGCGCGGACATGAAGAGGATAGTGAAGGGAGCGGGGTGAGGAGTGAAGAGTTAACCGTGGCGGGAGTGGAGTCGGCCCCGCAAACAAAAAACCCCGCTAGCATACGCTGGCGGGGTTTTTGAAAACTGCTTGGCTGATCAACGCTTGCTGAACTGGAAGCGCTTGCGGGCGCCGGGCTGGCCATACTTCTTGCGCTCGCGCATACGCGGGTCACGGGTGAGCAGCCCCTCAGCCTTGAGCGCGGGTCGCATCGCAGCGTCCACGGTGAGAAGCGCGCGGGCGATGCCGTGGCGGACGGCGCCGGCCTGACCATTAGGGCCGCCGCCCTGCACATTGACGCGCACGTCAAACTTGGCGGACGAGTCGGTGACCTTGAGCGGCTGCGCGACGGCGGCACGTTGATCCTCGGTCAGGAAGTATTTATCCATCGGGCGGCCGTTGATGGTTATTTTGCCGGTGCCGGAGGCGAGGCGAACGCGGGCAACGGCGGTCTTGCGGCGTCCGGTTCCGATGAAGTCTTGGGTGGCGGCCATGATTGGGTTGCAGGTGGAAGGTTACTTCTTCTTGATCTCGAGCTTAGCGGGCTGCTGGGCGGCATGTGGGTGTTGCTCGCCGGCATAGACCTTGAGCTTGGTGCGGAGGCTGCGGCCAAGGCGGCCCTTGGGGAGCATGCCGTTGACGGCGTGCTCGATGAGCAGTTCGGGCCGGCGCGCACGGCGCTGGGCAACGGACTCGTATTTCTCTCCGCCCTTCCAGCCGGAGTAGGTCATGAATTCCTTGTTGGTCTCCTTCTTGCCGGTAAGGACGACCTTGGCGGCATTGATAACAACCACGAAATCACCGGTGTCCAAGTGTGGAGTGAATTGTGGGCGGTGTTTACCGCGGATGATAGTGGCGACGCGGGTGGCGAGGCGGCCCAGCACGACGCCGCTGGCATCCACGACGTGCCATTTACGGTTGTCCAGAGATGCTTGGGCGTTCGGCAAAAATGTCTTCATTACGGTTTTCCCCGTGAAGGGGGGCGAGAAGGTAACAAACGGCCCCTTGACGTCAATAGCTCATTTCGCCCCCAACCATGGATTTTAGGCAAAACCTGAAGGAGCCAGATGAGGAGCACGAGTCGGCGTGTGAAGGGCAGACGGCTTCATTTTGCCACAGCACGTGGACCATATCGCCCGTTAGCGAGACAAGCATAACTTCTTGGGCCAATAGTGAAAGGTGGGCCAGCTAAATCCTACAAATGGCAGGTTGTCAGGGGTTTGGGCTAAAGCTGGATATCCAGCCGGCCCGCCTACCGCACCCGAGCCAGCAGCCACGGGAGTAATTCGCTAATGGCGATGCGTTCCTGCCGTCCGTCGTCGCGGTGGCGGAGGGTGACGGTGTCTTTCACTCCGGCTTGCGGGCCGTCTTTCACGCCTTCGAATGTCTCGAAGTCCACCGTCACGCAGAACGGCGTGCCGGCCTCGTCCTGCCGCGCGTAGCGGCGGCCAATGGATCCAGCCTCATCATGGTAGGCCATCATCTGCGGGCGGAGCGACTCGAAGATGGCCCGTGCCTTGTTCGCCAGCTCGGGTTTGTTTTTGAGCAGCGGCAATACGGCGACCTTGATGGGCGCGATGCGCGGATGGAACTTCATCACGACGCGCGTCTCGCTCTTGCCCTTCGCATCCGTCTCGGTGATTTCGGTGAAGGCGTTCGCGAGCAGCGCAAGGATGAGGCGGTCAACACCGGCAGATGGCTCAATGACGTGCGGGATGTATTGGCCCTTGGCGAGGCCGTCAGCGTCTTCCTGCGCTTCGGCCCCGGCCTTAGCAACTTCCACGCCCATCTTGGTGAGATACTTGAGCCGGGCCTGATAGTAGCGCTCCTTGAGCGCGGTTTGTTTCTCGGGCGGCAGCTTGCTGAACGCGGTGCGCAGCTCTTCTTCAAACACGCCCATCGGCTTGCCTGAGCAACGCTCGTGCTGCGAGAGATCGAAGTCGCTGCGGGCAGCGATGCCTTCCAGCTCCTGCGTGCCGAAGGGGAACTTGAACAAAATATCTACGCAGGCGCGGGCGTAGTGCGCCAGCTCCTCGGGCTTCTGCCAATACTCCTCCAGCGTGGTGCGCGGCAGGCCGATGCCCGCGTAGAACTTGATGCGTTCCTCGACCCAATACTGGTGCCACATCTGCCAGCCCCAGTTGGGCTGTGGTTCGCCGGGATGGCCCTTGGCTGCAGGTGTGGCGACCGCGCCGGTGACGGCCTCGATCGCCTCGTCCGGCGCAATGAAGAACTCCAGTTCCATCTGCTCGAACTCGCGCGAACGGAAGGTGTAATTGCGCGGCGTGACCTCGTTGCGGAAGGCCTTGCCCATCTGTGCGATGCCGAAGGGAACTTTCTGGCGAGCCGTCTCATGGACGTTTTTGAATTGCGCGAAGATGGCCTGCGCGGTCTCGGGACGGAGGTAGCAGACGTTCTCGTCGGACTCGACCGGGCCGTAGTGCGACTTGAACATCAGGTTGAACGGGCGCGGGGGCGTGAGCTCGCCGCCACAGTGCGGGCAAGGATTCATCAAGCCCGTCGCGTTGAACTGGTCCGTGGCGAGATATTGATACAGCTCCTTGGTCGTGAGTGGCAAAGCCCCGGGCGCGTTTACCCGCTCGGCCAGGAACGACAACGTAACTTCCGGGTTGCGAACCAGCGCGAGGTTGGGCGCGAGGTGTTTGCCCTTGCCCTTTGCCCAGTTGAAAAGACGTGGGCTTTCCACCGACCCGCTGGGACAAAGTTCAGCGATGGCCTGCGCCCAAGCATTCTCCGGTATCATGTCCCAAATTTGGTCGGAGCGAACGAGCTTCTTGCACTGACGGCAGGTGCTCATCGGGTCCGCGAAAGTCGCTACATGCCCCGATGCCTCCCAAATCTTCGGGTGCATGATGATGGTAGCTTCGAGACCGACCACGTCGTCGCGCAGGCGGGTCATGGTGGTCCACCACGCCTCCTTCACGTTACGCTTCAACTCCGCGCCCAGCGGACCGTAGTCCCAAAAGCCTTGGATGCCGCCGTAGATTTCAGAAGATTGAAAAATGAACCCGCGCCGCTTGCACAGCGACGTGATTTTCTCCATCAGCACATTCTCTTTTGGCTCGGCCATAGCGGGCGGAGTATTCGGAAGCGCTCCCATAACGTCAAGGCAGCCACCAGTCCGGAATCAGCTCGTCGAAACGCTTGAATTCCCCCAATCCTTCGCAAACTCTCCCGCACATAGACAGGTTGTCGCGGTGTCTAGCCGCCGCCTGCGCGCTGATGAACCCAACTGAATCCATCTTTGATTTCTGCGGCCGGGGCCTCCGCCCATGAGCGCCCTGCGCAAACTCGCCCGCACCACCTGGTTGGGACGCATCCTGTTGCTTCCCTTCCGCCTCAAGCTCGCGCTGGGCGAAACTCTGCCAGCCGTGGGCCGTGCGCTGGTCTGGACGCTCACCTCGCGTGAGCACCACAATTTCACCTACGAGCTGGAGCCGACGAACGTCCGGTATCTGACCGCGTTCGTCGCCGTGGTCACCGGCCAGAGCCACGCGACCATCGAGCGCTATGTGCGCGAAATTGCCGAGGACGCCGAGCTGAGCGCCCACATCATCAGCGCGAGCCAGCGTTCGGAGGAGCGTTACGTTAACGACCCGGTGGCGCATTACGGCCGGCGGATCGGCTGGTATGCAATGGTGCGGGCGAGCAAGCCCAAGTTATGCGTGGAAACCGGCACGGACAAGGGACTGGGCACGTGCGTGATCGCCGCGGCGTTGCGGCGGAACGCCCAAGAAGGTTTCCCCGGCCAGGTGCTGGGCATGGATTTGAACCCCAACGCGGGCTTCCTACTGCAACCGCCTTACAGCGAGTTTGGCCGCCTCGTCCCGGGCGACTCACACGCGTCCATCCGCGCGCTGACCGGGCCGGTGGACTTCTTCATCCACGACAGCGACCACACGCCGGAGCACGAGGCGGGCGAGTTCGATCTCATCGAGCCGAAGCTCTCGCCCCGCGCGCTGCTCCTGAGCGACAACGCGGAGGTGACGGACAAGCTGCTCCTGCACGCGCTCAAAACCGGCCGCGAGTTTTTGTTCTTCACAGAAAAACCGGCCGGACACTGGGCGCGGGACTGCGGCATAGGCGTCGCCTTTCGGCCCACGAAGTGACCGGGCGGAAAACCACCACCGGGATTCATTCAAGTTGCCGGAACCAACTTTCGAAAACTTACCATCGTCTGTGCCGCCGCAGTTTCGGCGTCCGGCAAGGGGAGAATTTCCGCCGAAAGATAGCCTGCAAACTCGCTGTCTCGCAGGGCAGCAGCAATGGGCCCGATGTCCGTGTGGCCAAGGCCAATGGCGCGCCGGTTTGAGTCCGCGAAGTGAACGTGCCCGATCAGTGCACCAGTCTCGCGAAGCGACTCGGCAGGGTTTTGCTCCTCGATGTTCATGTGGTAGAGGTCGCAGAGGAGTTTTACGTGCTTGAGGCCGCGCGCAGTGACGAACTCGACGGCGTCGGCGTTGCGATTGAAGAGGTTCGTCTCGTAACGGTTCAGCGGCTCATAAAGCAGCACTTGGCCGTGCGCGGCGGCGCGTTCGCTCAACGCTTGGAGTTCTTCCGCCAGCCAGTCCAACGCCTGTTCGCGCGAAACTGCGCCCTCCCAGCGGCCCTGCATCGAGCCGATGATCGCAGGCGCACCAAGGTAGCCACCGAGGTTGACGATACCGTAAATGAACTCGCGGGCCCTCGCCCGCACGGCCGGATCGGGGTCGGTGAGGCGGAGCTTGTGTTTAAGCCAGCCCGCGCCCGTGCCAAGGGCAGCCACTTTCTGCGAATGCCGCTCCATCAGCTGGCGCGTGAGGCCGATGGGCACGGCATTGGCGGCGGGGGCAAAAATCTCAACCGCATCGAACCCGTGCCGTGCGGCGGCGGCAAAACCGGTGGTGAGATCATCCCAAAAGACGAATGGCCCCCCGCGCGCCTCGGCCACGAGGGAAATGGTGATGGCAGACTTCATGCCCGCCGAGCGTTCCCACTTTCGGCCTTGGCAGCAATCCACAAACTGACCCGGCCAATCCGCTCACCCTGCCGTATGCGTTCAGCGGAGCATTGCCAAAAACCGCTTTTCCCTGTTAAAACACGCCCCCTTTGACATGGCTCTCATTGTCCAAAAATACGGCGGCACCTCCGTCAGCAATCCCGAGCGTATTAAGAACGTCGCCCGGCGCGTCGCTGAGCACCGCAACCGGGGCGATCAAGTCGTCGTCGTCGTCTCCGCCATGAGCGGCGTGACGGACAATCTCATCAAACTTGCCAAGGAAATCACCCCGCTGCCCAGTGAGCGCGAAATGGACATGCTCCTGGCCACCGGCGAGCAGCAGACCATCGCCCTCACCGCCATCGCTCTTCAACAACTCGGCATTCCCGCCACTTCACTCACCGGCGCGCAGGCCGGCATTGTCACCGACGGTGTCCACACTAAGGCCAAGATCAAGAATATCACCCCGAAGAAAGTGCACGCGCAGCTTGACGCGGGGAACGTCGTGATCGTCGCCGGCTTTCAGGGCGAGACTGCTGAGGGCCAGATCACCACGCTTGGCCGGGGCGGCTCTGATTTGACCGCTATCGCGTTGGCTGCCGCGGTGAAGGCTGATCTCTGCCAGATTTACACCGACGTGGACGGCGTCTATACCACCGATCCGCGCATTGTCCCCGGCGCGAGGAAGCTCCCCGAGATCGCTTATGACGAGTTGCTCGAGCTCGCCGGCGCGGGGGCGAAGGTCATGCAACTGCGCTCCGTCGAGTTCGCCAAAAAATTTGGCGTCGTCTTTGAAGTCCGCTCCAGTTTGAACGACAACCCCGGAACTATCGTGAAAGAAGAAACGCAAAGCATGGAAGGCATCGTCGTGCGCGGTGTGGCGCTCGACAAAAACCAAGCCAAAGTCACGGTGGTCGCCGTGCCGGACCACCCCGGCGTGGCCGCGCGCCTCTTCAAGGCCCTTGCGGACGCCGCCATCGGCGTGGACATGATTGTGCAGAACATCAGCCATGGCTCGAAGTCGCCCACCACTGACATCTCCTTCACCCTCGACAAGCCCGACCTCGCCAAGGCCCGTAAGGTCATGGATGGCCTCAAGGCTGAAATCGCCTTTGCGGAACTGGTAGTGAGCGAGACCATCGGCAAGCTCTCTATCGTAGGCGTGGGCATGAAGAGCCACAGCGGTGTGGCGGCAAAAATGTTCGAAACCCTCGCCAAAGCGGGTGTGAACATTGATATGATTTCCACCAGTGAGATCAAAATCTCCGTGGTAATTGATCTCACCAAGGGTGACGAAGCCCTCCGCGCCGTCCATAAGGCTTTTCTCGGCACATAGGCAGCGCGGAACAACGCCCCGCACCGGAATTTTTTCTTCCGCTCGGTCAATTCCCCTCGGCCACGAGACCTGTCTCGCCATGTCCGCATCGGGCACAATGCTTTCTTACCCGGCGTTTCAAGTTGGCAACCAACGCACTTTCCGGTAGTCACCCGCGCACACATGGCTGACGAAAAAGCGAAGCACAATTACGACG
>VHDH01000139.1 GCA_016871445.1 Verrucomicrobiota bacterium
CGTTATGCGATGGGAATCTTTGCGCCCCCGCAACCGCAACCGGACACGACGCTGCCGGGTTACGGTCGCTGGCGGTTCCCCGAGCACCGTGTGGTTAAGTGGAACTGCGTCTTTCGTGTGCGGCACTTCGGCGGTCTGCGCACAGGCAATTTCAATTATCGAGTGTTGGTGCCGTTCGGTTCGGTGGCTGAGGTCGAGGGAATGTTACGCGAATGGAAAGCGGCGGGTGACGGGCTAGTGCTACCCGAGTGACTTTGTAATGGCGTGGCGGGGTAGCGTGAAGGGTTCCTGAGGCGCGCCGTCAAAGAACCATGCAAAAACCCATCGGCTGGCTGGTTTTGGTGGTGGTCTGGTTGGGCGCGTTCCGCGTCGAGGGAGCGAATTCGGACTTTGAGGATTTGTTCAATGGGCGGGACTTTACTGGTTGGCGTTTCTCGCTGCAAAAAACTGGCGACCCTTGGCCAGATAACTGGAAAATTAAGGATAGCGTTATCTGCCTATCCGGGTTGATGAAGCCCAACCTCGTCACCACGCGGGCGTTCACCGACTTCGAAATGAAGTTTGAGTGGCGCGCGCTTACCCAAAAGTTTAACGGGGGTTTCTACATTCGCAGCAAGCAGGACACCGGTAACAACCAAATCCGCATAGACCGGAACTACGAGGGCGCATTTCTGGCCGGCAACCTTAACGGCGCGAAGCCTGTGCCATTATTGCAGAGACCCATTGGGGAGTGGAACGAATGGCGTGTGATCGTCAAGGGCGCGACCATCACGCTGCATTGTAACGGTAAACTCGCGTGGGAGGCTACGGGCCTCGCGCCTGATAGTGGTTACATCGGTCTTCAGGCGGAAGGTTCACCGATGGAGTTCCGCAACCTGCGAGTGCGCGAAATTAAGTGAGCGGAAGTGCACCTTCTGCGTTTGGTGCGCCAACTCTGGGGAAACCAACTGATTGCGGAAGCCCGCAGAGGGGCGCTATGTTAGACAACAGTTCGCCCCGTGAGTGCTGGCAAGATTTACCTCAAGTGCAAGTGCCCCCATTGCGGCGCAGAAGTTTCATATCCCGATTACTCGGGCGGCGGCGCGAGTGCCTGCGGCCAGTGTGGAAAAACCGTTATGCTCCCGCGTGCGGCAATGGCTCCCGCGCGCGCACCCATCCAGCCCGCCGCGTCTCAGACACCGACGGCTCCTACCAAGCCTTCGCCGCTTTTGTCCCCCGGCGCAACGAAACCCGATCCCGCGCCTGGGATCGTCAAACGAGTTGATCTGGCCGGGATTCGTGGCGGGGATGCTCCAGTCCTCGCTGAACGAAAAAGCCCCCTCCTGCGCGTGTGCCTGTGGATCTTGAACATTGCCATTGTCCTCGCCGTGGTGGTCGTGGTGAGCAACCACCTGAAGAACCGTCCAAAGTCAGACAAGGGGCAGGGCACTCCCTTGCCGTCAGACCCAGCCAACACGCCGCCTCCCGCGCCCGACGCGTCGGCTCCTGCTGCAAAGCAAGCGGCCCCCTCAACCCAAACTCCCACCACTCCTTCCGCTCCGCCTGCGCCGGCCATGACGCCGCCCGTCGCACCGAAAGGCCCCAAGCTCATCGGTGAGTTGAAAGTCACGCAAATCGCGCTCGACCAGCCCAAGGGCGCGAAGGGCAGCCGCCTCGTCTATGTCACCGGTGTCCTGAAGAACGACTCCGACCACCAGCGCTTCGGCGTGCGCGTGGAACTCGACCTCCTCGATGCCACGACCAACAAGGTCGGCACCGCGACGGATTACCGGCAGATGCTGGAGCCGCGCGCAACGTGGCAGTTCCGTGCCCTCGTTACCGACCGCCGCACCGTCGGCGCGCGTTTCGCGGGGGTGAAGGAGGATGAATGAGTCACCCGTGACGCCGATCAACCCTTAGCTTGCGGCGGTTTCCTGCCCGTGCTAGTGCTTTTTCATGAAACTGTGCGTTTCGCCCCAATCGCTCCGTCGGCTGGCTTTCACTCTCATTGAACTGCTCGTCGTCATTGCGATCATCGCGATTTTGGCGGGGATGCTGTTGCCTGCGCTGTCGAAAGCCAAGGCGAAGGCGAAGGGAATTCAATGCGTGAACAATCTGCGGCAAATCGGTATCGCGATGCTTGTTTACGCCGATGATCACGAGAACATTCTGGTTCCCCTCAACCGACATCGCTATCAGGTCAACAACTCGGGAAACTGGTGGTTCGATATCATGGTTCAAGGTAAGTATCTTCCGCCCACCAATGGCGGTGCCAACGTCGTGTGGCGTTGTCCGGCGGTTGAAGATCGCGACATAAATCCGGGCGGCCAGTTGGGCTATGGGGTAATTGAAGGGAGCATCATTCGGTACGCCACAAATAGTGGTAGTGGATTGTCGGAAGGCAGCCGTCGCACCACGGAGATCAATCGCCCAAGCCAGGTCTGGTTAATGGGCGACACGGGAGTACCGCAGGTCGGGCCACCGCCGCCGTATTGCCGCTTTACGACTTGGTTTGCAGTCTGGCGCTCCACTCAGTGGCATCTTTACGCGCAGGGCAACGGAAGCGGGCATCAAGTTGGCCCACGTCACAACCTGCGTGCAAATCCGCTTTTTTTCGACGGCCACGTGGAGTCCATCACGTATCTCGACCTTTCTAACAACGTGAACAACATCTGGGCGACGAACAACATCTTCTAAGTTCATCCCTCGCCTGGAGTTCGGAGTCACGGTTGAAGGCGCGCTTGCCACACGCGCCGCCCGTTTCCATACTCGCGTCACTTTGAAATTATGAACGCACCCCTTCGTGTTGCCATCACCGGCGCTGCCGGCCAAATCGGTTACTCCCTCCTCTTCCGTATCGCCTCCGGCGCGATGTTCGGGCCGAGCCAGCCCGTCATCCTCCAACTCATCGAGGCCCCCGTCGAGAAGGCGCTCGCTGCCCTAAACGGCGTCGCGATGGAACTCGACGACTGCGCGTTCCCGCTGCTCAAGGGCATCGTCCAGACCTCCGATCCCGCCGTGGGTTTTGCAGATGCGAACTGGTGCTTGCTCGTGGGCGCGAAGCCCCGCGGCCCCGGCATGGAGCGCGCCGACCTGCTCAAGGACAACGGCAAAATCTTCATCGCCCAAGGGCGGGTCATTGATGCCGTCGCAGCGGCCGATGCCCGCGTGGCGGTTGTCGGCAACCCGGCGAACACGAACTGCATGATCGCCGCCTCGCAAGCTAAGCGCCTCCCCGCCGACCGTTTCACAGCGATGGTGCGCCTCGACCAAAACCGTGCGCAGACGCAGCTCGCGAAGAAGGCTGGCGCGGACCTCACGGAAGTGAAGGACATTTTCATCTACGGCAACCACAGCCCGACCATGTTCCCCGCGTTCGCGCACGCGACTATCGGCGGCAAGCCCGCACAAGCCGTCATCGGCGATGACGCGTGGTTGCGGGGATCGTTCTGCGAGACCGTCGGGAAGCGCGGCGCGGCCATTATCGCCGCGCGCGGCGCGTCGTCCGCTGCCTCTGCCGCGAACGCGCTCGTGGACCACGTCCGCTCGCTCGTCACACCCGGCACAGTTCACTCCGTCGCCGTGAAATCGAATGGTCATTACGGCTTTGATGCGAACGTTTGGGCCGGCATGCCCGTCCGCACCACTACGCCCGGCAGCTACGAGGTCATCACGGGCTACGTGATGGACGATTTCGCAAAATCGAAAATTGCTGCGACCAACAAAGAACTAGTCGAAGAGCGCGCCTTCGTGGCTGACATGCTAACGAAAGCATGACGAGGCTGGATTTCTGAGCCGTCGGTGTGAGCCGGCGGCTTTTCTGTTTCTGTGTTGGAAGCAAACTACGAAATTACCGCGCTGGCCCCCGACTTGCTGCGTTTGCGCGTTGGAAAGGGTGTGAGGCGACCTTTCACGCGGCTGAAATTCAGCTCCGACAGAGTGAATTTTTCCCTAAATCCCCGCTCGGGTGCGTGGACGTTGCATGATGCCGGCGGTTGGGAGGTTTTCTGTTGCACTGCACTGGACCTGACCAGTGCTCAGCCGAAAATGATCCTGCGCCTCGCTGACGGCGAATCCATCTTTGGCCTTGGCGAGTCCACTGGCCCGCTCAATAAGCGAGGCCTCGTTCGGGAGTTTTGGAACGCAGATGTGCTAGGACAAGCTTCGTGCCTCCATCCCGGTCTGCGAAATCTTTATATCTCGATCCCCTTCGCATTGTCGCTGCGAGAGGGCAGGGCAGGGGGCATCTTTTGGGACAACCCGGCGCGTCAGGTGTGGGACATCGGCTGCTCTGAACCCGGTGAGTTTAGCCTGCGTGGCGCGACTTGTGCCGGTGGCTTTCAGTCAACGACTGTGGTGTCTAGCAGTATCGAGCAGCGATTGCAAACCACCAGCACGGGCGCGGGTTCCCTCTACCTTTTCCTCGGTCCCACGCCGGCGGACGTAGTTGCGCGTTTCACGGAGTTGACCGGACGCATTCCGCTGCCCCCACGTTGGGCGCTCGGCTATCACCAGTCTCGCTATAGCTACGCGAGCCGTGTGGAACTCGAGCGTCTAGCCCGTGAGTTTCGCCGCCGCCAAATTCCCTGCGACGCGTTGCACCTCGATATCCACCACATGGATGGCCATCGCGTGTTCACTTTCGGCAAGGATTTCCCGCGTCCGCGCAAAATGCTGGATAAGCTGGCACGGCGGGGCTTCAAGGTTGTTGCCATCGTGGATCCCGGCGTGAAAGACGACGCAAAGTTCGGCGTGCTTAAGCGTGGCATTGCTCAAACTGCCTTCGTGAAAGCCCCCGGCGGAAGGCGTGATTTCATCGGCAAGGTATGGCCCGGTAAATCGCGTTTCCCAGACTTCCTCAACCCGCGTGTGCGCCGCTGGTGGGCGGAGGAACAGGCGGCGTTCCAGAAGCTCGGCTTGGCGGGCATATGGAACGACATGAACGAGCCAGCGCTGTTTGACACGCCGGGCAAGACGCTGCCTGATAAATGTGTTCACCGAAGTATTGGCAAGCTTCAGAGTTCGGTACCTGCTAACCCGCAAGCTGAAGCCGATTACAAAGTTTCGCACGCCCACGTTCATAATCTCTACGGTTCTGCGATGGCTGCCGCTTCGCGTCAAGGTGCGCTGCTCGTCGCACCGGACCGGCGGCCGTTCACCCTCACTCGCGCAGGTTACGCAGGCATCCAAAGCCATGCGGCTGTGTGGACGGGCGACAACAGTTCATCTTGGGAACAACTCGCGGCATCCGTCCCCATGTTGCTGAACCTAAGTTTGAGCGGCGTGGCTTTTTGCGGTGCCGATGTGGGCGGCTTCCTAGACAACTGCACCGGTGAACTGCTCGCCCGCTGGACCCAACTCGCGGCTTTCACGCCATTCTTCCGTAACCACGCTAATGTCGATACGCGTCGGCAGGAGCCATGGGCGTTTGGTCCGCGCATTGAGTCGCTATGCCGGGACGCAATTTTGTTACGCTACCAGTTGTTGCCCTATTTAGAATGCCTCTTCGCAGAGGCTCGAAGCACAGGTGCGCCGATCATGCGTCCCTTGCTTTGGCATCATGCGAATGACCCGGTGGCGGTCGCGTGTGATGACCAGTTTCTGCTCGGTGAGAGTCTGTTGGTCGCGCCCATCCTACGGCCCGGCGCGACGGCGCGGAGCGTATATCTGCCGCGCGGGCTGTGGTTTGATTTTTGGACCGGCGCGCTTTACGAGGGCGGGCAACATATTGTAGCCGAGGCAGTGGCGGAGCACATCCCAGTCTTCGGGCGGGCGGGCGCGGTTATTCCTACGACGGCACCGCGTCAGTTCCTCACCAGCGTGCGCGACGCAACGGTGAACCTGCACATTTGGCCGCAAGGCCGCAGCGAGTTTGCTTGGTACGAAGACGATGGCGAATCACTTGGCTATGAACGCGGCGAGTTTAGCACCCGGCGAATTGCATTCAATGACCGGGGAACGAGCCGCGAACTTACGCTCGGGACGGTGAGCGGCTCATTTACCAGCCAGGTTAAGACGTGGCGGGTCGTCCTGCGTTCCGCGCATCGTAACTACCGGGTTTGGGTAAACGGCAAGCGGGAGGAAGGGTCGTTTGACTCGACGCTAGGCATCTTGGCCTTTGAAGTGCCAAATAGTCCATCGGCCCTTACACTACGCTGGCTGTGATCTCGTCCTAAGCCAGTCCGCTTAGAACCAGCCTTTTCGGCCCGTGACGTAGATGCTTACGAAATCCTCGTCGCTCTTGGTGAGGTACATGATTCCCTCGATGAGTCCGATGATCCCCGTCACAATTGCACCAAACCCGCACGTTAGTAAGGACACCAGCAGCATGATCACGCCCTCCGTGGTGTAGCCGAGGATAAACTTGTGAACGCCGAGACCGCCCAAGAGGATGCCGCAAATCCCGGCCACGATCTTCTTTTCCGCACCAGCAGGTTTAGTACTCATAAGTCGTAATCGACCTTGTTTACGACCGAAGTCAACGCAGTGTCAATGTAAAAGTTTGCCATGAAGCGGACGAGCGGACCACGGCTTAAAGCAGAATGGCGTCCTCAGGGGACGCCAAAGCCACGACGAAATGGAATAGTTCAGGCCGCCTTGGTCTCGGGCTTTTTCCACGTGCGCTTGGGTGGCTTAACCACAAGGCCCTTCTTGATGGCGGAGGCGGCCACGCGGATGTATTTGACCTGACCGTTGGGCAGGAGCGCCTTCACGCGCTGAAGATTCGGAAAAAATCGGCGCTTGGTGATGGCGGTGACGTGCGTGCCGATACCGCCCTCGCGTTTCGCCTTACCACTGCGCCAGATCTTGCTGCCCTTGATGGGGCGCTTGCCGGTGAGTTGACAGATGCGTGCCATAAATTGTTTTCCCAGTAAGGGAAACCGTATTGAGCCAGCCTTTAAGAGGCTGTGCAAGCACGATTTCGGGCCAATTTACCGCGTGCGATGCTCGGCCTGCTTTTCTATACTACG
>VHDH01000140.1 GCA_016871445.1 Verrucomicrobiota bacterium
AGCCGGTGGTGCTCCGGCGTGGGCAGGTAGCCGAAGTAGCCGTTGGCGATGGAGAGAATGCAGCTCGGCTTGAACGGGCTTTTCGCTTTCAGCGCAAGGCCCGTCTCCACGAACGTCTCGCACGGGATGCCGCCCAGGCCCAAGTCACCCACGCGCACGGCCTGCACGGGAATCTTCAGAGTCGCCGGATACTCGGCCATGCCCAGCGTGCGCTCGGCGTAAATTTCCTCCAAGGTCGCGGGGCGCGCGATGGTCTTGGGGCGGGCGAGGATTTCCTTCGCGCGACTGAGCTGCTCCGGCGTCACCCGGCGCGTGCCGAGGTTTAGCTCGCGCAATTCGCCTTTGAGCGGCACCCACTCGAGATACTTGACGCTTTGTAAGGCTTGAAACGCGACGGCCGCCAAGTCGTCAGCGACAATTTTCATCTTTGCGTAAGGCTCTTCGCGCACGCCGGGCTTGCTGAAATCGATGTTGTTAATATTGCCACTGGTGCCGTTGGCGAGCATCGCGACGAACGGCGGGCTTTGCCGGTCTGCGCCGAGGAGTTGCTGGAGGCGGTCGCAGAACAGGGCGAAGTAATCCGCCGAGATGTGCCCGCCCGGCACGCCGCCGACGTAGTGCAACGAGTAGTTCGCCATCACCGCGATGGGCCGGCCCTCGGGCGATTGCACGGAGAGCACGACGACTTCCGGGTCCGTCGGGCCAGAGGGGCGGTCGAGGTCTTTACTCGCGCGGCCGGGGTTCATCTTCACGAGATCGTTCGTGCTGCCGAAGGGGTTCATCGGCATCGTGCCCGGCTTGAGAAACCAGCGACGGTTGAAAACATGTTTAGGCTCGCTCCCGGTGGCCCACCCGATGCGCGCAGGTGCGAGGTTGTTGATGGCGCGACGCACGCCGTCCGCGATGCGGCGCGCAACGAATTTCTGATAGTCGTCCAGCGGCGTGTTGACCTGAAACCGGTTCGTTCCGAGCGCGCTCGTGGCCGAGTGCGTGTGCGTGGACGACATCAGCAGATGCCCGCCGGGCAAACCCGTCTCTGCCGTCACCAGCCGCCGCGCCTCGTCATACACCTCGCGTGATGCCCCAAGCAGGTCGCACACGACGAGCGCGACGCGCGCCTCACCGTTATCCAGCACGAGGCAGCGCGCGTGCAACTCATCGTGAATGTGCGTGGAGGGAATCGGGTGGAAGCCGCCGATGATGCCGCCGCCGATGGGCGGCGTGAGATTACTGGTGGCCGCACCGGCACGAAAATGCCTGGCTTTATCCGCGGCCTCAAGTGGCAGCCAGGGGACGCCCAAAATCACCACCAACAAGAGCGCGGACGCCCACGCTGGCAGGGTCGTTGCTGGTTGATTACATTCCCCGAAGGCTGCATTCGAGGTGGACTTTCTCATGGAGAAATTCGTTGGTGCTTGGTGGCAGCTGAACTTCTGCCGCGCTGTTATCATACCCATGGCGCCGAGCGTTCGCTAAGAGAGAACCCCCTTCACCAACTCGCCGTGGATGTCCGTGAGCCGGAAGTCGCGGCCTTGGAAACGATAAGTCAGCCGCGTGTGTTCGATGCCCAGCAGGTGCATCATCGTCGCGTGCAGGTCGTAGATGCTAACGGGGTCGCGGACGATGTTGTAACAATAGTCGTCCGTTTCGCCAAATGTGAGGCCGGGCTTCACGCCCGCACCCGCCAGCCACATCGTGAAGCAGCGCGGATGATGGTCGCGGCCGTAGTTGTCCGCCGTAAGACCGCCCTGTGAGTAAATTGTCCGGCCAAACTCACCGCCCCAGACGATGAGCGTGTCGTCGAGCAAGCCGCGCTGCTTGAGGTCGAGCAGGAGCGCGGCTGTGGCTTGGTCGGTGTCGTTGCACTGGCCACGAATTGCGCGCGGTAGGCCGCCGTGATGGTCCCAGCCCATGTGGAAAAGCTGGATGAAGCGCACGTTGCGCTCGGCGAGCCGCCGCGCGAGCAGACAATTCGCTGCGTAGCTGCCGGGGCGCTTCACGTCGGGTCCATACGTGTCGAGGACAGCCGCTGATTCATGGGAGAAGTCTGTCAACTCCGGCACGCTGGCCTGCATGCGGAACGCCAGCTCGTATTGCGAAATGCGTGCTTGAATTTCCGGGTCACCCAGCGCCTTGAAGCGGCGGCTGTTCAGCGCGCCGAGTTCATCGAGCGTCTCGCGCCGCGTTTCGCGGTCGAGGCCCGGCGGGTTGGACAAGTACAGCACGGGATCGCCCTTGTTGCGGAACTTCACGCCCTGATGCTGGGTTGGCAAGAATCCGCTACTCCACAACCGGTCGTAAAGCGGCTGGTCATCGGGGCGACCAGAGCCGAAAGAAGTCAGCACGACATAAGCCGGCAAATCGCGGTTCTCACTGCCAAGGCCGTAACTCAACCACGAGCCCATGCTGGGCCGGCCGGGAAGCTGGTGGCCGGTTTGGAAGAACGTGATGGCTGGGTCGTGATTGATGGCGTCCGTGTGCAACGTGCGGATGATGCAGAGGTTGTCCGCGATGCGCGCGGTGTGCGGGAGCAACTCACTCAACCACGCGCCACTCTGCCCATGCTGCGCGAACTTGAAGAGGCTCGGCGCGACGGGGAATTTGCTCTGGCCGGAGGTCATCGTCGTGAGCCGCTGGCCTTTGCGAATGGATTCCGGCAAGTCCTCGCCCCGGTGCTTGTCCATCACCGGCTTGGGGTCGAACAAATCCATTTGAGAGGGCGCACCCGACTGGAAAAGATAAATGACGCGTTTGGCCTTCGGCGCGAAATTCGGGAATGCGTTGGCCGGAATGGAGGTGGCACTGGCAGGATTGCGCATCAGCGAGCCGAGCGCGCCCAGGCCGAGGCCGGCGGCGGAGTTGGCGAGAAAAGTTCGACGCGTGACGGCGAGGCGTTGCGCCGGAGACAGATCACGGAATTGATGGTCATTGCAATTCATAGTCAGGCAAAAATCTCCTTCACCACTCGCGCTCGCTCCACCCCGGTGAGCCGTTGATCGAGTCCTTGGAACTTGAAAGCGAGCTGCTCGTGGTCGAGGCCCAGCGCGTGCAGAATGGTGGCATGGAAGTCGCGCACGCTCACTTTGTTCACTGCCGCGCGAAAACCAATCTCGTCGGTCTCGCCGTAGTGGACGCCGCCCCGCACGCCGCCGCCCGCCAGCCATGCGGTGAACGCGTGCGGGTTGTGGTCGCGGCCCGGCTTGCCGCCTTTCTGTGAAACCGGCAGCCGCCCAAACTCGCCAGCCCAGATGACCAACGTGTCCTTGAGCAGGCCGCGTTGCTCCAAGTCCGCCAGCAGCGCGGCAACGGGCTGGTCCGCTTCCGCCGCGAAGCCGCGATGGTTCCCGATTAAATCCGAGTGGCAGTCCCAACTCTGCTGGTTTTCCATGCCGCCGCTGTAAACCTGCACGAAACGCACACCGCGCTCGACCATCCGGCGCGCGGTCAGACATTGCGCGGCGAAATGCCCGCAATGCTTCTCACCAATGCCGTAGAGGCGGCGAATGTGCTCCGGCTCACGCGAGACATCAAATGCCTCCGGCGCGGCCGCCTGCATCCGATACGCCAGCTCGAAGCTCTCGATGCGCGCGCCCAACTCGTGGTCCAGCGCGGAGCCGGCGAGATGGTCGCGATTGAGCGACGCCAGCAAATCCAACTGCGCGCGCTGGCGTTGCTCATTGAGATTCGCGGGCGGCTTGAGGTTCGCGATGGGTTCGCCCTGCGGCTTAAGCCAAGTGCCTTGATAAACGCTGGGCAGGAAGCCTGCGCCCCAATTTAGCGCATGCCCTTTTGGCAAACCGCGGTTCAGCGGGTCGCTCATCACCACAAAGCTCGGCAGCGCGTCACTTTCCGAGCCGAGGCCGTAGGTCACCCACGAGCCAACGCACGGGTAACCCATGCGCGTGACGCCGGTGTTCATCATGAACAGCGCCGGGCTGTGGTTGTTGGAGTTCGTGAAGCACGAGTGGATGAACGCGAGCTTGTCCACCTGCCGCGCGAGGTGTGGGAACAAATCCGAAGTCCAGGTGCCGCTTTGCCCGCTCTGCTCCCACGCAAACGGCGACTTCATCAGCGGCCCGACCGAGCCGGGGAAAAACCCGGTCTTGTTGTCGAAGCCCGCCAATTCCGTGCCGTCCCGCTTGGCGAGTTCGGGTTTGTAATCCCAAGTGTCCACTTGGCTCGGCCCACCGTTGGCAAAAATCCAGATGACAGACTTGGCTGTGCCGGCGAAGTGCGAAGCTCTTGGGGCGAGCGGGTTCAGCGGGCCGGCAGTCGCGTTGCGCCCGAGCAAGCTGGCGAACGCGAGCCAGCCAAGCCCGCCACCGGCGCGCTGAAGGAGTTGGCGACGCGACATCGTGCCAGCGGCTTCCAACTGCCGCTTCGTGATTTCGCTCACACCAAACGGCGGCTGGAAGGCACGGGCCCGAGTTGGGAGCTCAATTCTCATACGCAAATTCATTGAGGCCAAAGAGCACTTGGCAAAAGTCCGCCAGCGCGAGGTGCGTGGCATTCGGCTTCTTCTCCGCTACGTAACTGCTTGTCTGCGAGGCGAGGAAAGCGGCCGCGCTCACCTGCTCCTTCGCCGTGGCGGAGCGACTCAAGGCAAGGAGGTAGGCGCGATTGATTTGTGCCGGGACTTCGCCGCCGGAAGTCTCTGCCTCCACGCGCCGCGCAAAAGCCTCCGCCCACTCACGCACCTGCGGGCCATTCATCAGCAGCAACGCCTGCGGGGCCACGGTAGTGGTGGGCCGCGCGCCTTGGGCCACCAGCGGCTCCGGTTGGTCAAAGACGACCATGGAGCCGATGAGTTGGCTGCGCTTCATCGTGAAGTAAATGCTCCGCCGCTTGCTGCGCTCGTCCTTCGTGCCGGGACCGAACATCGTGGTGTCAAGCTGGCCGCTGACGGCGAGCATCGCATCGCGGAGGGACTCGCCTTCGAGGCGGCGCGGCTGGCGTTGAAGAAAGTGTTCGGTGTTCAGTGAGTCAGTCTTCAGTGAAGGCATTTGCTCCGAACGTCCCGCGGCCGCCCTCGCCGCCGGAACATTGGAAACTAAATACTGATTAACCCCCGCCCGGTAAGCCGCGCTCTCCATCATCAGCCGGTGAATCGGCTTCAGCTTCCAGCCGTTCTTGATGAGTTCCGCCGCCAGCCAGTCGAGTAGCTCCGGGTGCGACGGCAGCGCGCCAGTGCGCCCGAAGTCATCGGGTGTCGCCACGAGACCGCGACCAAAGTGGTGCTGCCAAAGCCGGTTCACCGCCACGCGCGCGACGAGCGCACCCGCGCCGTGCTCCACATCCGTGAGCCAGATCGCCAAAGAGCGACGGCGGCCAGAAAACTTCGACCCGGCGGGCGGCTGCCACTGCCAACGTTTATCGGCGTCAGCCGAACGCATCAGCACCTGCAGAAAACCTTGCGGTGCGACGCCCAGCTTCTGGTCCGTGCTGCCGCGCCGCAGGAAATGGGTCTGCTCGAAGAAATCCGCTCCCTGCGTGTGCATCCGGAGTGGCTTGTGGCCCTCGGCGCAAACAAGCACCTGCGTCTTCACGCCGGGCTCGCGGCTGGCGTGCATGGATATTTTTGCCTGTCGATCACGCCAGCCGACATCCTTGTGCCGCCACCAGTCGAGCAAAGTCGCACGCTCGGCGGCGGATAACTTCGCGATCAAATCCGGCTGCTTCGACTTCTTCAACACCTCGGCGACCTTCGCGGGCAAGTCCTCGCCCTTCAGTGTCGGCTCGCCGTCGGCCATCAGCGCGAGACGCGGGCGTCCGATGTTGTGTTTCGTGTTCACTTCGAACTGGAGCTTCACGGTGAAGGTCGCGCCGGCGGGAAAATCGACAACCTCGCCGAAAGTGAACACTGCTGCATGGTCCTTTCCGAACTGCGGGTCTACCGCCCAGCCCGTCTTCGGATTGTCGTCGAGCGACGACGCGATAGAGAGGCCGCCCTGGTTCTGCTCAAAATCCGCGATGGCTTTCACGAGCGCGACGGGCTTGGCTTCCGCGCTGCCACGCGGCGCAGCGGTCACGAGGATTTTGCTGAGGGCGAAGTTGCCGTTGTCCGCGCGTCCCGGCCCACCCTTGGTCATGGAAGTGTGGGCGAGTGCTTCGAGGCGCAAACCCGTAAGCCGCCGCTGCGCGGTATGGAAGGTGAACGTGTATTCGTCGCTCGCGCCGTTTGCGCCCTCGGCCAAGTAGGACAAGTCGTCGAGCTTCTTAAACGTCGTGCCGGCCTTGGACTTCGTGCTGGCCAACTCGACTACCGTCCACACGCTTCCCGTCGGCATCGCCGCGCCGGCGGCCAGCCAAGCGTCAAACTTCGGTAACAGCTCGGCTTCGTGGCGTTTGAGTTCAGCGGCGAGAGGCGCGGCTTCGGCCTGCCACTTGGCTTTTGCGTCACGGGTTTTCTCGGGCTCCATTTCGAGGTCGAGCACACTGCGGACGGTCGTCGTGAAGGTGGACAGCAGCCGGTAGTAATCCTCGTTCGGCAAGGGGTCGTATTTGTGGTCGTGACAGCGCGCGCAGCCGACGGTGAGACCGAGGAACGCGGAGCCGGTGGTCGAGAGCATGTCGTCCATGGCGTCGTAGCGCGTGCGCTCGACTTCGTTGGCGGTGATTTGGGTGGGGAAAACGCCCGCGCCTAAGAAGCCCGTGGCGCTGAGCGCAAGTGGATTGTTGGGCTCGAACTCATCGCCCGCGAGCTGCCAGCTCAGGAATTGGTCGAAGGGCATGTCGCTGTTGAGTGCCTTAATGACGAAATCGCGATAGTGAAA
>VHDH01000141.1 GCA_016871445.1 Verrucomicrobiota bacterium
GCTGGTGGGCTGGCTCCACTTCGCTCCGTTGGCGTGCAGGCGCGCGGCCGTGGTTGTGAGGCCTGCCTTGACCTGCTCCTGCTTCACCTCCACCCAGTCGCCGTCAAACTTGGCCCCAAGCGTGAAGTCGGCACGGAAGAGGACGGCCTTGCGCGGACTCGTGCTGAAGACGCTGGCGCCCAAGCTCGCGGCCAGCGGCGAGCGGGCTTGCACGTCGGTGTAACGCCATGCGGTGCGCGGCAGCTTTGCGCCGCCGGCGGTTGCGTAGTAACCGCTGGTCTTGCGTAAGGTGAGCGAGCCGGTTTGCGCATCGAACGCTGCCCGGGAGACGGCAATGGCTTCGCCATCACGCACCGGCAAATCGAAGTGACGGTATTCCTGTGGCCGGATGGTGCGCCACGGGTCACTGGCGAGGCCGGGCTTGTCCTTTGGGCGTGCGATTAACGCTTGAATACCGATTCGCTAACATCGTCGAGCAGACCATGCTTGATTCAGGACGTATTGCTTGCGTGCTTGTCAGTTCCGTCTGCCTCGCTGGTGCCGACGTGGATTTCCGCCAGCAGATCCAGCCGATTTTTGAAAGTACTTGCATCCGCTGTCATGGATCAGATTCCGCCAAGGGTGGATTACGGCTCGACACCAAAGAAGGTTTCCTCAAGGGAGGCAAGCACGGCTTGCTTATAAACACCAAGGATTACGAGAAGAGCGAGTTGCTCCGCCGCATCAAGCTACCGCGCGACCACGGGGACATCATGCCGCAGGAAACCGAGCCGCTCTCAGGCCCGCACAAGAACTGGCTCACGGATTGGGTTCGCACCGGCGCGAAGTGGCCCGACGGTGTGGTGCTCAAACAGAAGCGCAAGGAAGTTCCCGGCCTTGCCCAGAAAGATTTCATCCCGACGCAGGCTCCGCGGTCACTCGCCGAGGCCGCAGCAATCACCGACCAAATTTTAAAACAGGAGAACGACGCCCTCAAGGACGTCATGCTGCAGACGGTCCCGGTAATTGACGACCTCGCCTTCCTGCGCCGCGCTACGGTAGATTTGATCGGACGCATTCCCACCATGGATGAACTCAAGCAGTTCGAAGCCGACCGCAGCGGGGACAAGCGCGCCAAGCTCATTGACCGACTCATCGTGCATCCACGATTTTCCGAGCGGTGGACGGTCTTCTTCGCAGACCTGCTACGCGTGCGTTCAGGCCAGGATGGCGGCCCGCAATTGCTCGCCTATGTGAACCGCAGCGTGGCCGAGAATAAGCCGTATGACGAAATGGTACGTGAGTTAATCGCCACCAACGGCCGTCCCGAGAACTCGCCGGCGGCCGGATTTGCGCTAGGTGACGCCGCCAACCCGATGGCACTGGCAGGTGCAACCGCGCAGATTTTCCTCGGCGTGCGGATGCAGTGCGCCGAATGCCACGACCACCCGTTCGATGACTGGAAGCAAAAGGAGTTCTACGACCTCGCTGCCTATTTTGGCACCATTAAACGAGTCGAGGCGGGCAAGAACGTCAAACGCATCTACACCACGGAAGGTAAAGAGACGGCGGTGAAATGGCCGCCTGAACGCGAGCAGCCAGTCAAGCGAGACGCTGTCGCACCCAAGTTCCCCTTCGAGTTAGTTAATTACACCACCAAGCCTAACCACATCGCCCGCCTCGAAGACCGCCGCCGCCCAAACGCGAGTGCGGTCTCCGCTGAAGCCGCCAAAAAGACACTCCAAGATCTCGTGGACGGCCTCGACGTAAAGCAAACGCTCCGGGACTCGAAGCAGGATGCCGCTTTGCTGTCAGAAGCGAAGGCTGCCGCGCATCAAAGCCTGGACGGTCGCAGCATCTACGCGCAGAGCGCGGAACGAAAGAAGCTGGCGGCGCTCATCACTGATCCGCGCAACCCCTACTTCGCACGCGCGCTGATGAATCGCATGTGGGCTGAACTGGTCGGACGCGGCTTTATTGAGCCACTTGACAACATTTCCGCCTACAACACCATCCGCCACCCGCAAACGTTGCAATTCCTCGCCCAAGAGTTCGTCGCCAGCGGGTACGATATTCGCTCTGCCATCAAGACCGTCATGCTTACGCAAGCATATCAGCGCGGCCACCTGTCGGCCGGCGCCACCGTGAAAGAACTTGCCCAGGCGGAGGAAAATTTTACTGCTACCCGGCCGCGCCGAATGCTGGGCGAAGTCCTCTTTGACAGTGTGGTCATCGCTGGCCACTTGCTCACGCATAAGTGGCCCGAAGGTGCCAATATCCGCGAGGTGAAACGCCAGATCCGTATTCCACTCGCCAACGCCGCTTTGTTAGCCGCCGCCGAGGACATGTCCACCAACCAGCCCAACATGATGATGGCCATGACTAAGCCCGGCCAAGCCCCTGCTCCATATGACTTGGAGAAAGGTGCTAGCTTGGATTTTGAGGCGTTACTCAAGCCGGAGAAAGCAGGCAAGGACGAGGACAAGTTCGGCGACGTGCTTTCTGAATCAAAACGAGATTTGGAGATGAACAAGAAGAAGGAGGACGATGCCATCGAAGCCGCCCGGCAGGCACGCATTCGCCTGCTTCGGTCTGGCAACGCTGAGCGTTTTCGTCTTGAGACCGTCACCGCCATCACAGATGACAACCCAAAGTTCGAGAGCACGTTACGCATGGCCACCCCCGCTCCGCCCTCGCACTTTCTGCGAGTATTCGGCCAACCAGCGCGCGACAACCTCGGCGAGTTTCGCGATGAGGCTCCCTCGCTACGGCAGGAATTGATGATGCTAAACGGCAAGGCCACCCACGAAGCCTCGCGGGTCGGCCCCTTTGAGCCAGTTCATCATCTAATCACCGGCCCAAATGCCAACGCCGCCCGGGCCGTAGAACTTGTTTATCTCGAAATTTTTACCCGTCGGCCGACGGTTGAGGAAATGGCAGAGGCACGCGCGGTCATCAGCGCCGGGGCCACTCCGGCCGAGGGCTTAGCCGACTTGCGCTGGGCTATGCTTAACTCACATGAATTCCGTTATTTGCCCTAAACTCTGTTTCATCGCACAAAACCATGAGCTCCTGCACTGACTACTACGCCACCCGCCGTCGGTTCCTCACGCAATTCGCCGGCTCAGCGGCACTGCTCGGCATGCCCATCAACCGCCTAGTCGCGGCTATCGGCTCCGCCCATGCACCTAAAGCCAAGTCCGTCATCCTCTTTTGGAACGGCGGTGGCATGAGCCACATTGACACCTGGGATCCTAAGCCAGGGCGCGAAGTCGGCGGCGAGTTCGCGGCCATCAAGACCAGCGCCGATGGCATTCAAATCAGCGAAATCTTCCCGCAGGTGGCCCGGCAAATGCACCACTGCACAATCATCCGCTCCATCGCCGGTACCAACGGCGACCATGGACGCGCCACCTACGAACTACAGACAAGCCACCAGCAAAACCCGGCGCTCGTGCATCCAGGCATGGGCTCGTTCGTGGTGAACGAGAGCCAGAAGAACGGCGATCTCCCCGCCTATATTAGCATCGGCGGCATGGCACCCCGCGCGGGTTACCTTGGGCAACGTTGTGAGGCCTATTACATAGGCTTGCCCGGTGAGCGGGACCCTTATCTCGCCTTCCCCGACGGCATTCACCGTGAGCAGGGCGACCGTCGTCTCCAAGTTCTTGCAAAGATGAACCTCCGCGCATCCAACAAAATCGCCGCGCGCGACCTTAAGGAAACGGATGTCGCTCTTAAGGATGCTGTCGCTCTGATGAAGAGCCCAGCGCTCGCCAGCTTCGACCTCGACAAGGAGAATCCCAAGACCCTTGAACGTTACGGCCTCACCGAATTCGGGCGAGGCACACTGCTCGCGAAGAAGCTTATCGAGACTGGCGTGCGCTTCGTGCAGGTCAATCGCGGCGGCTTCGACAATCACATGGACGTCTTCCCCGCAATGCGTAACCACGGGTCAGTCATGGATCCTGCCGTCGCCTCGCTCATCGAGGATTTGCACCAATCAGGCCATTTGGAGAAGACCCTCGTGATCATGCTGAGCGAGTTTGGCCGCACGCCAACCATCAATAAGGACGCTGGGCGCGACCATCACGCGCGCGTCTTCAGTTGTCTTCTGGCAGGTGGCGGCGTCAAGGGTGGGCAAGTTATCGGCTCGTCCGACAAGGACGGCATGGCTCCGGCAACTCGCCCTGTGCAAGTCGCCGACCTTCACGCCTCGGTCTGTCATGCCCTCGGCATTGACCACACCCGGGAGCTAACTACCCCCCTGGGCCGCCCGATGAAGCTAGTGCGTGAAGGTGCCAAGCCGGTGCAGGAACTCTTCGCCTAATTCTCATTCGCCCATATGAGCGCGGACGGAGACGTCCGCGCTCTTTGTGTTTTACACCCGCAGAACGAGTTTTCACTGTGCATCGCTTGCGCTTGTCGCGCCCCTTTCCTAGGCTCGGAAAAAACACCCGCTCCCTCATGAAACCGTTTCCACTCTTCCTTACTGCTTTGGCTACGACGGCGCTGCACCTCACCACCGTCGCTGCTCAGCCCGCCGTCCGCGCGCGCGTGGAAGCCGAAATGCCGCGCCTGCTCGAGCTATACAAGCACCTCCACGCGAACCCGGAGATTTCCTTCCAAGAGGCGAAGACTGCCGCGCGCATTGCGGATGAATTGAAGCAGGCCGGTTGCGAAGTAACCGCGAAGGTCGGCGGCCACGGCGTCGTGGGCGTGCTCAAAAACGGCCCTGGCCCCACCGTGCTCATCCGCACTGACCTCGATGGTCTGCCGGTACTCGAGGAAACCGGCCTGCCCTACGCTAGCAAGGCTCGCACGAAGGATGACAAAGGCAACGATGTGCCAACCATGCACGCCTGCGCCCACGACGTTCACATGAGTTCATTCATCGGCACGGCGCGCGTGCTCGCAACCCTCCGAGACAGTTGGAGTGGCACGCTCGTCTTCATTGGCCAGCCGGCTGAAGAGCGCGTGGGTGGCGCAAAGGCCATGTTAGCCGAGGGTCTGTACACGCGCTTCCCCCGACCCGACTTTTGCCTCGCCTTGCACGCGGCGAGCGACTTGCCCGCCGGCACTATTGGACACACGGAGGGTTACGCGCTCGCGAATGCCGACACCGTGGACATTTTGGTGCGTGGCGTCAGCGGCCACGGCGCATGGCCGCACCTGACCAAGGATCCCATCGTCCTCTCCGCCCAGATTGTCCTCGCGCTCCAAACCATCGTGAGCCGCGAGACCTCGCCCACAGATCCGGCGGTTGTCACCGTCGGCTCCATCCACGGCGGCACCAAGCACAACATCATCCCCGAGGAGGTCCGCCTCCAACTCACGCTCCGCAGCTATTCCGACGAGGTGCGCAACGCCTCGATCGCCTCGCTCAAGCGCATTGTGCGCGGCCAGGCGCTGGCCGCCGGCATTCCCGAGAAGCTCCTACCCACGGTCGAGGTTTCCGAGGAGGGCGCGAAGTCCACCTACAACGACCCCGCGCTGACCAAGCGCCTGATGGGCGCGATCGGCCGCTGGCTCGGCCCGGGCAACGTCGTCGCCAAGCCGGCGGTGATGGGCGCGGAGGATTTCGGCCTCTACGGCCGGGTCGAGCCGCGCATCCCCATCTGCATCTTCTGGCTCGGCACCATCACGAAGGAATCCGTCACCGAGAGTATCAAGACAGGCAGAACCTTGCCCTCGCTACACTCAAGCAAGTTCGCCCCCGTCCCTGAACCGACGCTCAAGACTGGTGTCATCGCGATGACGGCCGCCGTGCTAGAACTTGTCGGAAAGCCGTAAGCGCCCGCCCGAAACCCTTCCACGCATGCACCTTTACCTGCTTATCCTGCTGCTGCTCGTTGTCTGCACCCCCGCCGCCGACTGGCCACAGTGGCGCGGGTTGAACGAAAACGGCATTTCCACCGAACGTCTGCCGGTGCAGCCGGACTTCTCCGATACGCTGTGGCGTACTAAAGTCGGCACTGGCTTCTCATCCATGGCCATTGCGGGCGGACGGCTATTCACAACGGGCCACAACAGCGCCAAGTCCGGCGGCGAAGAAACGGTCTGGGGTCTCGATGCGGTCACCGGCAAGGAACTCTGGAAGCACACCTATCCTGCGCCGCTTGTTGATCGTTTCTACGAGGGCGGCCCCGGCGCGACACCCACAGTGCGCGGCGGACGGGTCTTCACCTACAGCAAGCACGGCCGTCTCCACTGCTACGAGATCGCAACCGGCAAACTTGTGTGGTCACGCGATCTGCTGGCAGAGGCCGGCATTAAGACTTTGCCGGAGTGGGGCTTCGCGTGCTCTCCATATTTTCTTAACGACGATACGCTGCTCATCGAAGCAGGCGCCACGTTCGCCCTCGACCCGGCCACGGGCAGCATAAAGTGGAAGGGCGAGCAATTCACGCCGGCTTACGGGACGCCGCTGGCCTTCACGGCGGGTGGGCGCAAACTCATCGCGGTGATGAAGACTGAAGGACTGGCCGTGTTGGATGCAGCCGGTGGCAAAACCGTGGCCACCGCACCGTGGAAGACCTCCTTTGATACGACCGCCACCACGCCCATCGTGCAAGATGGACTCATCTTCATTTCCACCGGCTATGATCGAGGCTGCGCACTGTTCGAACTCACGGGCAACGAGTTGAAACAGCGATACGAACACAAGGCCATGTGCAACCACATGAACAACTCCGTGCTGATCGACGGGCACCTCTACGGCTTCGACGGCACGGCACATCGCGGGCGGCCTACGGAGTTTGTTTGCCTCGAATTCGCGAC
>VHDH01000142.1 GCA_016871445.1 Verrucomicrobiota bacterium
CGGAGAATGGTCATCGCGGCTGCCGCGTGTGAATTTGCCTCCGCACCATGAAGTGCGGGCAAAGCAAACACCACGAACGCATAGGCGACTATGCACAGCTTTAAGCACATACCGAAAAAGTGACGCGGGGCCGGAAAGTGTGCGCCACAAGACTTCGAGCCTTAAACTGGTTACCTACCGCCGCCAGCGCTGTTTCATTTGCAGAGAACGAGCTGATCGCTTCTAACGAACGACAGCTCGACGAAACTCTTCGCTCGTAATCAACTCCATGACGACTTTGTCAATTGAAAGAACCCAGATATCTACAATCCCTTGCTTATCACTATAAAATCCTTGTGTGCTCTGCATTTTTTCACCTTCTCGCCCGGGAAATATGTTTTTTTTCTCTGCTCCAACCCCATAATGTAAAATAACGTTTCCTTGGACGATTTCCTTCCAAAGAATCTGTTTTGATGCGTTATCGATTAACGTGAATTCACATTGTAATCTAGTTTGCCACGAATCCGATAGCAGTGAAGTGAATACTTGTTCATAATCAAACGCGAGAATTTTAGCTGTCAAAACGCTTTTCTCAAGATCCTTCTCCACCCGGAAGTTGGCATCGATGAGCCCACTGATAACGGCGTCGCGCAAAATTTCGGCAACCGGCTTTTCGGCCTCTACCCCGCCACTGGCTTTTTGCCCATATCCATTATATTTATTCGCTAACCAATTGGGTGAAGGCGCAGAGCGCTTGTCTAGGAAAGTTCCGATAGTAACACCAACGTCAGGTTTTTTTTCAAATTGGCGCGGCCAATTTTTGGGCGTTCGATAATTGACGTTTACCTTATCCACCGTGAAAGCGCATCCACTAGAGAACAGGCCGAGTGACAATAAAAGAAACAAACCTACAACACGAATGTAAGAGATAGCTTCGCGGCTGTTTTTTGGCATGGAATTGACGGGTGTTAAATTAAGGAAAAAATCTAATATTCGTTACCAACAGCTGACAAGAATAAAAAATGGTGCCGTTTTTCACTAGTCGGTTGAATCACAAAGTTTGTTTTGATTTGGTGCACAGGGTCACCAAATTTATCTTTGAAACTCAGTTTTAATGAGTTGGTGCCCACATGGGCTGCGGCAGCTGAATACCAAAGAAAGCGCGGTTGATTTGTCCAATAGCGGGTGTCTACAGCCGGATTGCCGATGGCGGAAATTCCTTTGAGAACCAATCCTACGCCACCGACGATCAGCGCGACTCCGAGAGCATCGGAATCCGAGGCTGCGATTGCAGCGGCCGATAGGAGAGCGGCATCTCCGGTGGTACCTGAAACGGTTTTCATTTGGGATTTTAGTGCAAGTATTTTGTCCATGTCACGACTGCCGCGGCTGGTGGCATGATACAAGAAATCTTCCGGTGGGCAGACAGCCACGGTTTTGGCATTGACTGTAACCTCTAACCCTTGGAACCAGGGGTATTTTATATCATAAGCAAGAATGTGTTTATGTTGGCCGAAAGCCCGTTTGACAGGGGCAGAACCCACCTCCACCACGATGTGGCAATTCTCGCCCAAATCGATGGCTGGAAAGTTCCGGAAAGTCTCTTTGAAGTCTGTCGGCAAAACTGAATGAGATCCTGCCTGTGCGGCTAGGAGCTTATAGTCCAAGTATTCGGCCAGAAACATGTCCGAAACTGGCGGTTTTGCCTTGATATCGATGTCGTGGAAGGATGCGGACTTGAAACAAGCGCGCGCATTGTCGAGTTCATTATCATCTAAATACAACAGTCCACGCAACAAGCAGGCGAAGGAGCGTTCATGGCTCTCGCCTAAGAAAAACTTTTTAGCTTCTTCTCCGGTGTAGCTGCGCGCTTGCTTGGCGGAGTGTCCAAGCCCAAATACACCGTTCATGTTTTCAATAGCCTTGTCCAACTGCTGTTTCGCGTGTTCACGGTCGCCGCGGCGCAGCGAGTTCAGACCAGCCACAAAATGAGGCAGGTTTCCAGCCGAGTTAGTGGACCGTTTGAGGTAACTCGAGCTGGAGGGTTGTGACGGAGGAACGGCAGCATCTGTGCTAGACGCGTGGAAACAAACCATCGTGCCAAACTGCAAAGCGGTCCATGTTTGAATTAAGAAAACGCGTCTCATAATCGTTGAATTTGGGCATTGATTTGGCTCGCCGCATAACCGGCCCCGAAGCCGTTATCGATGTTCACCACGGTCACGCCGCTGCCGCAGCTCGTGAGCATGCCGAGCAGTGCCGCCACGCCGCCAAAGGCCGCGCCGTAGCCAATGCTGGTGGGCACCGCAATGACGGGCTTGGAGACGAGTCCGGCGACGACGCTCGGCAGCGCGCCTTCCATCCCGGCGCAGACTACGAGCACGTTGGCGCGCTGAAGTTGGTCGAGCTTGGCGAGCAGCCGGTGGAGGCCGGCCACACCCACATCACTAATGCGCTCGACGCGGTTGCCCATGATGTCGGCGGTCACGGCGGCCTCGTCGGCCACGGGCAAATCGCTCGTGCCCGCGCAGAGCACCCCAATGTAACCGGGGCGTTTGGGCAGGGGTTTTCTCTCGATGGTCACGGCCCGCGCGGCTTTGTGCCAAACGGCGTGCTTGAACTTGCGCTTAAGCAGCCGCGCGGCTTCCGGCGTAAGCCGCGTGACAAGGACGTTTTGCTCGCGCTCGACCAGCTTGGTCGCGATGGCGACGACCTGCGCCGGAGTCTTGCCCGCACCAAAAATGACTTCGGGAAAGCCCTTGCGCAGCGCGCGATGCGTGTCCACCTGCGCGAAGCCGAGGTCCGCAATGGGTGCAGCTTGGAAGGCTCGCAAGACCTCATCGCGGCTGGCGCGGCCAGCGCGAAAGGCATCAAGAAGGGCGGCGGCTTGTTCAGCAGTCACGGGCAGAGGATGCGCCGGCGCGGGCGCGGATTGAAGCAAGAAGTCCTCGAATAATCGTTACTTAGTAAATCTAGCTGTAACCCACGCAACCTAGCTTGCGTAAGGAGCAAGCGATAGCGTTTTGCTGAACCCGGGAAAAAAGCTCAAGATCGATCAGCCTGCCGTCAGCGAAATGAGTATGGGGAGCTGGATTTCGGTTTTCCGAGCGCTGGGCATTTGTCGGCTGGCGTACTGCGCGGACGCTTCATTATCCTCCTCCGCATGGCAACCAATCGCATCGGGATCATCGGCGGCAGTGGCTTGTACCACATCGAGGGATTTACCCATCAAAAGTGGGTGAAGGTTAAAACCCCGTTTGGCAACCCTTCGGACGAATTTCTCACGGGCCGGCTCGCTGGGCGCGAAGTCGTCTTCCTCCCCCGTCATGCGCGCGGTCACCGTATCCTCCCCAGCGAGTTGAACCACCGCGCCAACCTGTGGGCGATGAAGTCCCTTGATGTTCATTGGGTCATCAGCGTTAGCGCCGTTGGCTCGCTCCAAGCCAAGTATCGCCCGTGCGACATCGTCCTGCCCGACCAGTTCCTTGACCGCACCAAGCGCGACTTCGAGCACACGTTTTTTGGCCGCGGCATCGTCGCGCACGTCGCCTTTGCCGAGCCCATTTGCGAGGAGTTGCGCCAACTGCTGCTCAAGTCCGCTAAGGCCACACAAGCCCGCGTCCACGACGGCGGCACTTATGTGAACATGGAAGGTCCCGCCTTTAGCACCCGCGCCGAGTCGCTCACCAATCATAAACTTGGCTACGACGTCATCGGCATGACCAATCTCGGCGAGGCCAAGTGCGCCCGCGAAGCCGAGATCGCCTATGCCACGATGGCGATGATCACCGACTACGATTGCTGGAAAGTGGACGAGGCCCACGTGACGGTCGAGATGGTCATCGAGAACCTCAAGCGTAACGCCCAGACCGCCCAGCGCATCATTCAACACGTCCTGCCGCGCATTCCAACCGTACCGGCTTGGCCGTGCCACTCAGCGTTGCGCAACGCGATCATGACTGACCCGAAGCTTTGGCCCGTGAAGACGAAGAAGGAGTTGTTCCCGCTGCTGAAGAAATACCTCTGACGTCCGGCACCGCAAACGTTGCGGGCCCAAACGGAGTTGGACAGTGACGTGGCTGTCGGGGAACAGAGGCCAGCGGCGTGTGGTTTCGGCACCCCGCTAAAAACTTTGATGCCCCATTCTGGCTCGCCGCGTAACCAAGCAAGTCAGCAAAAAGGAATCGTGGTCGAGACAGCCTCGGCGGCGCAGGGAATGCGTGTGCTCCTATCTTACTCAGAACTTACGCTTGGGCACTTCGAGCGTGATAGGCTTGCGATCTATTGCCCGAGGCGCATCAGGTTGGCGCAGAACGGTGCCGGCCGCGCCATAGTTGAGCGGGTTCTTCGGGTCAAAGTCGCCCAGACCGCCGCGCGGGCTGAGTTCCATTCCAGAGCGGCCTCCGGGAGCCAGCCCACTTGGAGCGGTCCGCCGGAAATCTCCGCCCGGTGCACTGATGGCCGTCGCTGGAGCGCGGGGATTTTAGCTTGGCCGAGACCTCGGGCAGGATTTCGAAAGGCGGTGACAAAGGGTGATTTGAGGGCGTGGTTGAAGTTCAGCGGCAGGCTGCCAATAGTCTCGAGCGTGTTAATGTAACTAAGCCGGGCACCGACCAAGCCAATCAAGTGCCGGAGGTATGGAGGCTAATCAACCTGTTGGGCCTCAAGAAACATCGCCTTACTGAGTGAAGTAAAGAAGTCCTGATAGGGCTGCGGGTCGGAGACAGCATTAAGTCCGTATTGAGCGCTAGCACGAACTATTAACTGCTTTTCGCCCTTGGGGCGAATAGATACGGTCATGACTAGATTGTACCCCTTCAACTTAGTGGCTGTAACGCTACCTAGAACCGAGTCAGATTTGTCTATGACGAAACCGAGGTCTTGTAGAGTGGCCATGATCGTACGCAAAGTTTTCTCGGAATCGGTGGTATCGAACGCGCGCGATTGCATCCTCCGCAGTTCTACCTGACCCTTGTCGGTTTTTAGGAGTTGCTCGCGGGACGACACGCATCCGGCAAACACGAGAGCAGAGAGAGCGACCGAAACAATCAATGAATTTCGCATACAAGATTTGGGTTCAAATGTCGTTGGCAGTTAAAAAGAGTGATTTCGACAAGGCACTAAAGAACTCCTGGTATTGCTTCGGGTCTTTAAGTTGTTCCAGTTGACTGACCTGATTGTATTCATTATATACCATTCTCTGAAAAGTGACGCGGACTACTATATCGTCGGCGTTTTCTCCCGAGGGTTTAGTGACCACCGACGCTTTGAGACGCTGATTTATGTCAATCGGCATGTTGGCACCTATGACAGCAAAAAGAACCTTAGCGGCCACTTGCCCCCCCTCTACCGCTGACCTGTCCTTGTAACCAACAATCAAGCCCACTTTCGGACTGCTTTCGCTCAGGTTGAAACCCAAGTCTTGCAGCAATGCCGCACAGGCTTTTAAAACCTTCTCCTCATCACGTGTCTGAAAGCGGCGACTTTGCATCTTCCGATCGTCCAGCGTGGTCGGCGTCATCGCCAACGCCCCTTTGGGGACTGCTGTTTCACAGCCTGTGAACAAGAACAAAACTGCCGAAATCAAGCAGGTAGATATGATAAGTTTCATGGCCTTAGAATGATGAAGAGTGATATGCAAAGTTTTTAACTTTTTGGTTTTCGTCGAACTTTATGACGATCGTGAGCGTCCGCTGTGTGGTGGTCGCAGCCCCACTCCCGCCGCTGACACCACCCAACAACAAGAACACGCCGCCCTCGGATCGGGAGTAAGATGCGGTAGTGGCTATCTTGTCGTAAACCCAACTTTCCCTTCGTTGCTCATCGGTGGTCACGATGTTTGGGGATCCCAGCGCAGCTATCACATCGGCGCTGGACATGCCGGGGCGAATCTCTTTTTGAACCTTCCCGACGGTCAGGCGTTCCGCATTATCTGCGGACCTTTGCGTTTGGCCGGCGTGATAACTGGTGTTCTGGCAACCGGTGATGACTGAAGCTAGAACCGTTAGGATTAATGTGGGATATGGAATAGTCTTCACAAGAGAGCTCATAGTCTTAAATCGAATTAAGTTTTTGTGGTGGAATCTTCTACAATAGTCAACATCATATCTTAGCTCATTTGGAGCCCCAAGAGAGGCGTGAAGCCCATTGCTAGTCCTGATGCAGCGGCGCTTCAGGCGGTTGGGAGGGCAACCACATTCGCCGGCGCGGTTTCGGCAGTCGCAACCCTAAAGGTCATGCGCTTAGCCACCATTCTAATTCTTGCCGGCTGGAACTGTTTCGATTTGCTTGACCTAGAGCCCATCGTCAGCCGCGCCCGCGCGGTCAGTCTTTCAGGGGCACCGTTCACTCGCTCGAATGTCACTCCGCCAACGCGCGGCCCTTAAACCAAAACTCTCGTCGGTTGCTAGCCGCACAACTCTTGGACTTGTCGGCTGCCTTTGTCGGTGTAGGGGGGCGATCAACTCTTCGAACAATCCCGACACCGCTACCGGTTTGATAGTGTCGGTGCCTGACCAGCAGTTTCCCGGCACCGCAACTCCCTAGGTTTTTTTGGTTGTGCGCGCGAATATGAACGACCATTTCTAGGAATAGACCGGAAGCGCGGGAAGTTCACCGATCTGCCATCCACGTGGTCTGTTCATCCAGAGGCACATCGTCCTGCCCGACCAGTTCCTTGACCGCACCAAGCGCGACTTCGAGCACACGTTTTTTGGCCGCGGCATCGTCGCGCACGTCGCCTTTGCCGAGCCCATTTGCGAGGAGTTGCGCCAACTGCT
>VHDH01000143.1 GCA_016871445.1 Verrucomicrobiota bacterium
GCCGGCGCGGAAGGCCAGCCAGAGGTCGCCCTGGAAGCGGCGGAGGGCCGTGAAGGCGTTGTGCTTGCCGTTGGTGAAGACGGTGCGGACTTCGAGCGGCTTGACGAGGTTCTCGCCGGGCGCGGCGGAGGCGGGAGTTGAACCCATTGTGGCAACGGACGCGAGCAGCGGGAGTAAAACGGCAGGTCTCATGGCGGCATTGGACGACAACTGTCCCCTCCCGCACTCACATGCAGCCTTTAACCCTTGCGTCAGCCCACCTCGCGCCGGCCCTCCAGCGCGCGGCTCAACGTCAGCTCGTCCGCGAACTCCAGCCCGCTGCCCGCCGGCAACCCGTGCGCGAGCCGGCTCACGCGCACGCCACGCGGCGCGAGGCGCTTGGCAAGGTAGTGGCCCGTGGCGTCGCCTTCCACATCGGTGCCCAGCGCGAGGATAATTTCCTTCACTGGCTCGGAGCCAAGGCGCGTTTCCAGCTCGGCGATGCGTAGGTCCTCCGGGCCAACGCCGTTGAGCGGCGAAATCTTTCCGCCTAGCACGTGGAAGCGCCCGTGGAACGCGCCAGACTTCTCGATGCTGAAAATGTCCGTGGGCCGTTCCACCACACAGATCAGCGCGGCGTCACGCCGCGGGTCACCGCACATGGCACACGGCTGCCGCTCTGTGAGCGCGCCGCACACCCGACAGAGTGAAATGCGTTCGCGCGCGGCGAGGATGGCCTCCGCGAGCGCCCGCACTCCGCCCGCCTCGCTTTGTACGAGATGCAGCGCCAGCCGCTCCGCCGAGCGCGGCCCAATGCCCGGTAAGCGCGCCAGCTCGGCGGTCAGGGCGACTAGTGGTTCAGGGAGGGAGGGCATGAGGATGTTCAGTGTCCCGGGCTGAAGCGCGCTCGTGTTGAAGCACGCAACAACCAGCACGGAGTGCGCCTTACATCATCCCCGGCAGGTTGAAGCCCTGCGTTACCTTGCCCATCTCGGTATTGGAGATTTCCTTGGCCTGCGCGAGGGCGTTGTTGGCGGCGGAGAGCACCATGTCCTCGATCAGGGTCACGTCGGCGGGGTTGACCGCCGCCGGGTCAATCTTGATGGCGGCGAGGGAGCCATCGCACTTGGCGGTGACCTTCACCACCCCGCCGCCGCTGGTGGCCTCGACGGTTTTGGCCGCAAGTTCCGTCTGGACGCGCTCGATCTGCTGCTGCATCCGCGCGGCCTGCTTCATGAGTTTGCCAATGCTCGACATAGTGCGGGGAGATTGGCACTTCGGGCCGCAGAGCGCAATCGCAGCTGTGGCTGCTGCCGACGAGCACGTCGGACTTGACGGGCGTTATCGGGAAGTGGATGTTTACATCAAGCTACACCTCAACGATTACCGGACTAAAATGAAAAGTTTGCGCCAGCCCCGCCCTCAGTCGCCTTCGCGTGCTGCCTTCACGCTTATTGAATTGCTCGTCGTGATCGCGATCATCGCGATTCTGGCAGGGATGCTCCTCCCGGCCTTGGGCAAGGCGAAGGCCAAGGCTACGAGCACCTCCTGCACGAACAATCTCCGCCAGATGTTATTATCGTTGAACCTTTATGCAGACGATTTCGACGAGCGCCTGACTTGGTCCAATTGGGGAAATCCAATGGGCTTGGCTGGTTGGGCATATTCCTTCACCAACGGCACCGGCCCGGCTCGATTTGACATGAGGGCGGGAAACTTGTGGCGCTATCTGCAGAATACGAACTCATTCCGCTGTTCGGCGGACTTCAAGAATCAGTCCCTGATCAACCAACGCGCGCAGCAGTTGAGCAGCTATTGCATGAATGGCGCAGTGAACCGTTATCAAAGTTACAACGGCAGCAATCTGGGCCAGATCCTCCAGCGCCGCACTTCTCACCTATCGGATGACATTATGTTTTGGGAGCAGGCGGGTTTGGAGGAAGGTGGTGCTGCCGGCCACTGGAATGACGGTGCCAACTATCCATGGGAAGCAGTAAGCCGGCGCCACCTAAAGGGCGCGCAAACCGGAAGCCTTGGCGGCCACACCGAATTCATGGACTACGAGTCCAAATGGGCCCCTATCGCTGGCACCAACGCCGCCACTGGCAATGCACTCGGCAAAACCCGCGCCTGGTGCAATCCGGTGACCGCCAACGGCCACGGCGGCTGAAGCGTTCAGAATCGGATAGGAGCAAAACCAAACCGGGCAGCCATTTCATGCATCGCCTTGAACTCCACCGGTGAAAGATTGGCTTTGCGTATTTCCGCTAAGATTTGGGCTTTGCGGGCGGAATCACCAAATTGATGCTGGTGGAGCCAGTAGTTATAGGAGTCTTCTTTCTCCCCAGCATTGAGTTGCGACCAAGGCTTCACTGCCGCCTTGTGCGAAGCGGCTAGGGTGGCTTCCTGAGCACCAATCATCGTTGTGCCCCCCTGCAAGGGCGCAGCGCCCTCGGGTGTGGCTTTGGCATCGCTGGCACGAATTTCTCCCCCTCCCGACGCTGGAGCGGCTGCATCCTTCGCGGCTCTGCGACGGCAGCCGGAGGTCAGGCAAACCAACACCGCAAGCGCGAGAATCAGACCGGACCAGTGGGGGCGTTTCATGAACCGACGCTACCGCCAACCACCTTGCCACTTCAAGCCTTCAGGCGGGAAAGCGGGCCGGTAGTCCGCAGTGAGTTGAATAGCCATTCCCGTTGGCCAGTCGGCAAACGGTGTCATTTCCTTCTGTATTGATAGGCATACGTTCATGAACGAATCACCCACCTCCCGCCGCGAGTTCATCCAGACCTCCACCGCTGCCACCGCCGTCGGCGCAGTCGCCTTTCCTGCGCTTCTGCGCGCCGCGCCCAACAGCGACAAGCTCCGCATCGGCTTCATCGGCTGCGGCGGGCGTGGCACCGGTGCCGCCGCGCAAGCCCTCAAGGCCGACAGCAACGTCGAGCTGTGGGCCATGGGCGACGCCTTCCCCGAACCTATCGAACGCAGCCTCGCCGCCGTGAAAAGCGCGGTGAAGGATGACAAGAAGTTCAACGTGGCCTCCGACCGGAAGTTTGTGGGCATCGATGCCTTCGAGAAGGTCATCAAGAGCGGCGTGGACCTCGTCATACTCACCTCGCCGCCCGGCTTCCGGCCCGGCCACCTCCGCGCCGCCGTCGAGGCGGGCAAACACGTGTTCACCGAGAAGCCCATGGCCACGGATGCCCCCGGCGTCCGCTCCGTCATCGAGTCGGTGAAGATTGCCAAGCAGAAGAACCTCGCGGTCGTGGCAGGCTTCTGCTGGCGCTACGACTACGCCAAGCGCGCGGTCTTCGGAAAGATGCTCGACGGCTCCATTGGCGACATCCGCGCCGTCTATGGCACCTATCTCACGGGCCCGGTGAAGCCCATGCCGCCCGCCAGTGCCCGCCCCGCCGGCATGAGCGACCTCGAATGGATGACCCGCAACTGGTATAACTTCACTTGGCTCTCCGGCGACGGCCTCGTGGAGCAAGCCATTCACACCGTGGACTGGATGATGTGGGCCATGAAGGACCAAGCCCCGGTGAGTTGCACCGCCACCGGGGGCCGTCAAATCAAGGCCGAGGGCGGCAACATCTTCGATCACATCAGTGTGGCCTACGAGTGGCCCGGCGGCGTGCGCGGCTTCGTTGCCCAGCGCCAGATCACCGGCTGCTACGGCGAGAACTCTTTCTACGCCATGGGCACGAAAGGCAACGCTTACATTCATCGCGGCGCGTTTACCACGGACCTCGCTGGCGAGCGCAATTGGAAATACGAGGGGCCGACGCCGGACATGTATCAGGTCGAGCACGACGAGTTGTTCGCCTCCATCCGCGCCGGTAAGCCGCTCAACGACGGCGACCGCATGGTGACCAGCACCATGGCCGGCATCATGGGGCGCATGGCCGGTTACACCGGTCAGCAGGTCACTTGGGAAATGGCGCTTAACTCGAAGGAGGAGATCGCCCCGCAAAATCTCCGCGACTGGAACGGCAAGGTGGAAGTTCCCCCACTGGCCCTGCCCGGTCGCACGAAGTTCATCTGAGCCGCAGAGGGCCGGGTCAAAGCCCGTCGAGCCAGCTTTCCGCGCTGAGCGACTCGCGCACGACCTCAAGCTGGCGCCGGGCTTTATCTAACTGTGCCACGCGGCGCGTCTCCGCGTTTGCGCCCGCGAAGGTTCGCCGCTCGCCGCCCACGGGCAGGAATTCGTTCAGCATGATGAGGCTCCACTTGAGCGCGAGCATCGGATAGATCAACCGCAGTCGCGCGCGGACACCCGCCGCGCCATCGAGCCGCGCCAGCAGCCCCCCCACGAAGGCGGCGCGATGCTGGGCAGGTAGCGGCACCTCAGGCAGCAGCAGCGCGTTGGCGATCACTTGAGCCGGGTCGTCCCAACCGGCATACTCGAAGTCGAGGAATGTCAGGGAGCCATCTGCACTGCGTAGCACATTGTGAAAGCCATGATCAGCGGGAGACAAGGTGCGCTGGGCTAGGGAAAGTCCAGCATCCAAACCCACGCCGAGCTCGGCCGCCTTTGTGGAAAGAAAGTCCCGCACCGCTCTCGCCACCGGCACCAGCTCGCGCTCCACGAACTCACTCACGGCGGCGACGTCCGGCCGCTCTGCCAGCGCGGTGCGCATACGGCTCATGCGCTGGTCCACATATGCCCAGTAGCCGTTGAGCGTGAACGCGGCCTCGGAAGCCGATGCAAGTTTATCCGCGCCCGGCATCGTCCGCAGCCGCCACATCGCGGCCAGGAGGTCAATGAGTTGTTCTACGTCGGCGAGCGTCACCTGCCCGGGCGCGACGCGTTCGCCAACGATGAACTCGTAAACCCCGAGGTTGTGCGCCCGGCTCATCCGCAGCGGCTCCGGCACGCACCGCAAACCGTTGCGCCAGAGGAATTCCAGCACGGCGAACTCCGTGCCCAGCCGGTCGCGCGGATCGCGAGCGTGGGTGAAGTAGAACTTGGCCAGCCGCGGCTGCCCACCTACGTCCACCCGGGCCACGACATTGTTCGCGCCGCCCGCCAACCGCGTGACGGACGATGGCCGTTCACCGAGTGCCGCCGCCACGGCGGCGAACAAAGGTTCATCCGGCCCTAGCTTGAGGTGGTGTTGTAACTCCATCCATTCGCCAAACACTTTGAGGCCCGCAGGTTGGCGCTGCGATCCGCCCGGCGCATAAAGCCATCGGTCCACCCCTGGCGGAAACTCCGGCTCCGTCAGCACCTCCTCCAAGTCGTCCACGAACACCGTGCAGCCCTGCGCGGCGATGCGGCGGAGCTTCTCCGCGCGCGTGCCCTCGAAGAACACGTCCTCGCGCCGCAGCCCGAAGCCCGCCGGGGAGAAGAAGCCGTTCGCCTCCAGCCACGCCAGCGCGGCGGTGCGCAAGTTCACGCGCGGGCCGGCCACGGAGAACTCCGTCTTGTGGCTGATGACGTAGACGGGAATCTGCGCGGCGCGGACCGAGTGGAGAAATTCAGTCAGCCCCGGCGCAAGTTTCGCCTCGGGCATCAGCGAGCCGTAAACCAGCCCCTGCAACTCCGTCCAGCGCGCCTCGCCGTCGGGTTGGCACCGGAGCCAATCGCGCACAGCGGTCTTGTTTACTGGCAGCTCACGTGGCATTGCGAAGCGTTCGACGGCGTGGCGATGGAAGACCTCATCATAGAGCACGATGGTCCCGTCGAGGTCGAGTCCGAGGCGGACAGGCGCGCTCATGTGGTCCGGCGATCAGTGCGACTTTGGTCCGCAGGCCAAGGCGAGGAGGTAATGAGCCATTGGCGTAAAGCCCGTGTGCACCACCTCGTCGTTCATCGAGAAGACGAAGACGTTGTGGAAGTGCCGGCCCATCGTCGCGCGCAGGCCGGGCTCGTCCTTGCAGTTGACATGGCCGGCCTTGCTGCCCGGCGAGGCATAAGACTGCGAATTTAAGGAGGGCATTCCGATGATGCACACTCCGCGCGGCGCGAGCGAGCGAGCAATGTTACCCAGGAAAGCGTCCTCTTCGGCGGCAGGAATGTGCTCCAGCACATCGAGCGCGTAGGCCCCGTCGAATTCCTCCGCGAGCGGGCCGGCGGCCATATTGTGAACGCGATATTCAACCGGCCAACGCCCGGCGGGCTGCGCGAGATTTTGCTGGATGAATACCGGGTCGAAGTCGGTTGCCACAACGTGCCCCACCGCCTGCCGAACCACTCGCGTGGCAAAGCCATCCGCGCAACCTACCTCCAGCACGCGCGGCATCCCGGTCATCATGCGGGCGACAAATTTGTAGCGTGCCAGCATGAATCCCAGCCGGCGCGGATCATCCCGCCACGTAAAGCTGCTCATCAGCCCAAAGGTCTGGAGGCCTTCATTTTGGGCAATATCGAACACGACATCGTATTGTGGTTCCTTAGTGCGAGATGTGGGCATGGCGAGTTTAGGTTTAGCGGGCGAGCAGGTTCCTCACCTCAGCCGCGATTTGCTCGGGCGTAAGGCCGTAGCGGGCGAACAAGCTGGCCTGTGAGCCATACTTGTCAGGAAAGACATCAGGCAAGCCTAGGCGCTTAAAACGCTTCGGCGCAAGAAGGTTTGCCTCGGCCATCACCTCGGCCACCGCGCTACCCAGGCCACCGATGACATTGTGTTCCTCGACGGTGAGCACCGCTGGTACGCGCGCGATCTGCGCCAGCAGAGTCAACTGGTCAAGCGGCTTGACGGTGTGCAGGTGCAGCACGCCCGCGCGCACGCCGG
>VHDH01000144.1 GCA_016871445.1 Verrucomicrobiota bacterium
AATCCGGCCATGGTAAACCGCACAGCGGGCAACGAGACACTGGCGCAGCAAACTAAACTACGCCTCGGCCGCGAGACGTTTTTTGAGGCACGCTGCGCAAAATGCCACGCCAGCGAGACCGGCGCGCCCGAATTGGCGATGGACGCCCCAAGCTTCGAAGGAATCGGGGCACGAAGGCATTTTAGTTGGATGGCAAATTGGATTTTGGACCCCAAAGCACAACGCGCAAGCGCGACCATGCCGAAGCTCCTGCACGGCCCCACCGCTCAAGCGGATGCGGAGGCCATCGCGGCATTCCTCGCCACACAAACAGACGCCGCGCCGAAGGGCGAGTTGGCGAGAGATGCCGAAGCCATTGAGGCAGCGAAAATACTCGTGGAGCGGCTGCATTGCTCGGGCTGCCACAACCTGCCGGACTTTGGCGATCAGGATGCGAAAAAGCTGAATCTTACGCACGTGAACATGAAATTCCCGCCTGCTGCGCTGTTCGCGTTCCTCAAAAATCCCGGCGAACATTACACATGGACGCGAATGCCGCACTTCAAGCTAACAGAGGAGGAGGCACAACGGCTCGGCGGATTGCTCGCGTCTATCGCCCCGATGGCAAAACAGCCGGGCGCGCCCACGGAAGCAGCGGTCATTGCGCGCGGAAAATTGCTCGTGCAGTCGAGCGGGTGTTTGAATTGCCACTCGCTAAAGCTGGAAAACCAACTCAAAGCGAAGCCGCTCGCAGAGTTGGCCACTGCAAAATGGACCGGCGGCTGCCTCGCTGAAACCCCGGCAGGAAAGGCTCCGCACTTTGCGTTCACGCCAGCCGAGCGAACGGCGTTGCAAGCCTTCGCTGCGACGGATCGAGCGTCGCTGCAACGTCACGTGCCGGTCGAGTTCGCCGACCGTCAGGCGCGCAACCTAAATTGCACGAGCTGCCACGGACAGCTCGAAGGCTTCACCAGCTATGAAAAACTCGGCGGCAAGCTCAAGCCGGAATGGATGGCGCAGTTTGTTGCGGGTGAAACGCAATACAAACCACGCCACTGGCTTGCACATCGAATGCCAGCCTTTCCCAAATACGCCGCCGACTTTGCCGCCGGCCTTGCAATGACGCATGGCTTTCCACCAGTGACGCCGCCTGAGCCGCCCGTGGAAACGGAGTTGGCGAAGGTCGGGCAAAAGTTAATCGGCGTGGACGGCGGCTTTTCGTGCATCTCTTGTCACAGCGTCGGCGCCATAAAAGCCTCGCAGGTTTTCGAAAGCGAGGGCGTGAACTTCGCTTATCCGGCTGCGCGCCTGCAACGCGCTTACTACGATCGCTGGATGCGCAACCCGCTTCGCATCGAGCCGCAGACCAAAATGCCGGTGTATTTTCAAGACGACGGCTCCAGTCCACTACCCGATGTGTTGGGCGGCGAGACGGTGAAGCAGCTCGATGCCTTCTGGCAATACTTCCGCCTCGGCGACAAGGTCACACCCCCGACGGGGCCGTGATGAGCTTCCCTCACGGCGGCTTCCTTGACGCCTCGTTCACCATCGCCATTATTAAGGGCGCATAACCGATTTGATTCACCATGCCAACCTACGACTACGTTTGTGACAAGTGCGGCCTACAGTTTGAGAAGTTTCAGTCCATGAAGGACGAGCCCCTTAAGACTTGCCTCAAGGAAGTCTGCGGTCAGAAGAAGTGGGGCAAAGGCAAGGTCCGCCGCGTGCTCGGCACGGGGGCGGGGCTGATCTTCAAGGGCAGCGGTTTTTACATCACCGACTACCGCAGCGAAAACTACAAGCAAGCCGCCAAGAAGGACACTGCCCCCGCTGCTAGTAGCGGAGGCGAGAGCAAGAGCGGCTCCGACGCCAAGCCCGCCGCTCCTGCGACGAAGCCCGCGCCCACACCGGCCAAAAGCAAACCGGCCGCCACCTGACCCTGATGCGTAAAGCCTTCGCCATCGGTTTTCGCAGCCTGCGAGCTGGTGCCGCTGCCCTCGGCGTAAGTAGTGCTCTGTTCGTGGAGGCCCCGGCCCAAAAGCCATTCCCCGAACTCAAGCCGCTGTTGCTCGAGAGCCGTTCTCAGCAGTTTAAGGTCGTGGGTTATCCCGTTGGAACCGCGCTAGGGCCGCCATCGTTGTCGTATCTGCTCACTAACCATGTTCAGATGGAGCCAGCGATCCTAGTGCTGACTGCCGAGCGCGTGCGAACGGAGCTGCTGGCTGAATTGGGGTTGGGCGAGGCCTGGGCGGGCCGCATCACTATCACGGTGCAGGGCGACCTGCCCCCCACGTCTCCGGTGGTCGTCGTATCGCAGTGGTTTCCCGGCGGCTGGCGTTACCAGATGATCGTGCCCGGACAGCTTGACCGCCCACGTCTTCTCCGTGCGTTGACCCGCGCGCTGCTATTGGAAGTCGCGAACCGTAACAATGCTTCGCAGCGGTCGGCAGAAATCCCACTTTGGCTGGAGGAAGGGCTGGCCACGCACCTGCTCGCACTGCACGGCGAGACGCTTGTGCCAGAGGTGCGCACGCGCATGGCAGTCATTCGCACGGCCAGCCCGGATGTGTTCGCCGATGCGCGACAGCTTTTGCGCGGACGCGCGCTGGTGTCGTTCAGCGACCTTTCGTTAATCACGGCGGACCAACTACACGACACGCAATGGCAGGTGTTCCGCCGCACTTCACAACTGCTCGTGGCTGAGCTGCTCAACCTGCCGGAAGGCCGCGCCACACTGACGGAGTTCTTGCGGTGTTTGCCCGCTTATCTAAACAGCCAGCTCGCCTTCCAACGCGCGTTCGCCGGGCGCTTCCCCACGATGCTCGACGCGGAAAAGTGGTGGTCTGTAGTATGGATAAATTTCACAGCCAGCGCCCGATACATGCGGCTTTCATTGGCGCACTCACTGGATCAGTTGGACGAAGTGCTGGCCGCACCCATCACTGTGCGGCTGGGCACGGATGCGGTTCCCAGCCGCAAGGACCTGCCGCTGCGCGAGCTAGTGGCGAATACAGACTTCCAGCAGCATGGGTCTGCTGTGGCGCGCGCGGCGTTACAGTTGCAGTTGCTCCAAGTAAACAGCCCAGTCGAGCTGGGACGGCTTGCCGGTGACTACCGACAAGCTCTGCTCAACTACCTCAAGCGCCGTTCCACTTTCTCTTCGCGGTCCTCGTCCGCCAGCGCGGACGCCAAGCTCGCACTGAAGGAGGTCATTGAGAAGCTCGACCTGCTGGACGTGATACGCTTCGACTTTCGCCGGCTCGACACGGCACCGGGAGGAGCCTGCCCGCCTGCGCCGGAGTGAGTCGGCGCATCCCGCTTCCATTTCACCAACTCGATTAGTTATTCATGTTTCCCAGTCTCTCCGAGCTTCGCGCCGCCGCCAACCGCCTGGCCCGCCTGGCCCACCACACTCCGGTTCAAACCAGCGGCTGCCTGAATGTGCTCGCAGGCGCATCATTGCATTTCAAATGCGAGAATTTCCAACGAGGCGGGGCCTACAAGTTCCGCGGCGCAGCCAACGCGATCGCGGCCCTGCCCGACGCGCAGCTCGCCGCCGGCGTGGTCACACATTCCTCCGGCAACCACGCCACCTGCCTCTCCCTCGCTGCAAAGTTGCGCGGCATCCCCGCGCACATTGTCGTCCCCCGCAACGCCCCGCTGATTAAACGGCGCGCGGTTGAGGCCTACGGTGGCCGCCTTACGCTCTGCGAGCCTACGCTTGCAGCGCGGCAAGCCGAGGCCGACCGCATCCAGCGCGAAACTAGTGCGATATTTGTGCATCCCTACGACGACGAGTTGGTTATCGCCGGGCAGGGCACGGTAGCATTGGAACTATTGGAGCAGGTGCCTGGACTAGATACGCTAGTCGCGCCGGTTAGCGGCGGTGGCTTATTGAGCGGCCTGTGCGTCGCCGCCAGTTCACTTAAACCCACCGTTGAGGTGTGGGGCGCAGAGCCCGCGCTGGCGGATGACGCGTTCCGCTCGCTGCGAGACGGTGAACTGCGAGTGAACACTGACACTACGACCATCGCCGACGGCCTCCGCGCGTCGTTGAGCGAACGAACATTTCGCATCATCCGGCAGCACGCACGCGGCATCGTGACGGTGACGGAGGATCAGATCGTCACCGCCATGCGACTAATCTGGGAACGAATGAAGCTGGTGGTGGAGCCATCCGCCGCTGTGCCACTGGCGGCTGTGCTTGCTGCGCCAGAGAAATTTCACGGTCGCACCGTGGGGGTCGTGCTAACCGGCGGGAACGTGGACTTGGACAAACTCACCGGTCAGGCTTGATACCGGTGACAGCTGATATACTGAAGGTCACGCTTCCGGCCCGAAATTCGAAGCGCAGAAAGCGGCTCCTAAAGTGACCCTCCGTCACGTTGCCGAGCGGACTACTGGCGCTTGGTTCAATCCTCAAGATTTCGGGCTTTTTAAGATTTCTAGTGGTCGCTGCCAGATCGGTCAGAACTTCACTCGTGCGAGGTAAATTGCGCTTTTGCCCTCATGCGAGGAATAGTAGCTCACCCAGAGCAAGTTATCGTGCCACACTAGGCCGGGATAACTACTGTCACCGCCACTGGGCAAATCGAGCAGCGGCTTCAACTCAGCCTTCGCCGTATCCAACTCGCAAACGACGGTCTTAGTTTTCTTGTCCGGCCCATGGTTGGTCAGGCGGCCCACGGCGATCCAACGCCCGTCGGGGATTTGGAGAAAGTTTGGCCCGCCAAAGTATTTGCCCAGATCCTTCCAATCCCATTCACTATAGGGGATTTTCTTGCTAACGCCGAGCAACGCCGAGTTGGTGGTCTGGCCATCCCGGCGCTGCAGGCAGTAAAGCATGTCGTCCTCTCCAAACCGCAGCGTGGCCTCCGTCGGACCGCTCTCCGTGTAAAGGTCTGCTACTAGCGTGTCGTAGTCCGTGCCGTTCTTGGTGAGCAACAGCGAGGTGCCGTATTTCTTGGCGCTCCGGCTCGTTGGCGACACATCGTAAGCCACGCCCAAGCCGTTGCTGCGGTGCCACGTCACACGCCAAAGCCATTGGTTAGTCGGCCCCACCCAAAAGACCTTGCCCCACTTCTTTCCGTCGTCGGAGATGGCGACGAACGACTGGCTTTCGGTAGCGGGCTGTTTCCCCTCACGCACCGTCGCTCCACCCAGCAACATGAGGCGCGGCGGATTGGGCATAACAGAAACCTTTGGGTCGCGCAGGTCGTAACCCGGCATCTCAATGCGTGCAACCGACTCCCACCAATAACCGCTATCGCTGGTCAGCACGCGCACCGCGCCGTCGGGCGACACATGGCCCGCGCCCTCACGGAACACGCAATACCAGCGGTCCTTGAAACGCACCAGATCGGTAAAGGCATTGTGCGGTGCGGCGTCCCAGATTTTGCGGTGTTCAACAAGGCGCGCGGGCGCCGGAGCGGTGGTTTCGGCAGCGACGGCGGGCAGCGCGGCCACCAAACCAAAAAGGAATAGTTTTGCTTTCATGTGCATTTTCTAACGCGTTTCCAAAACTGTTTCAATTGGAACTCAGAAAGTTTGAGACTTGGATGAGGGGGCGCGCGTCCCGGCGAGCTTGGGTAAACTGGCCGGCGGGCCATTGCTTGCTTTTAACGCTCACCCCACCAAAACCATTGCGAACTGCGCCCGGACTTTCGACTTTGAACCCTCCGCACTCCGCCTACACTAGCGCCGTGTTCGACGCCTTCACCCGCCAGTTCGAAGCCGCTGTCGCGCTCGGCCCGCAGCAGGTGACCGCCGCCGTCGCCGCGCTCGTAGATGAGGCCGTGTCCGCCGAGACCAAGGCCGCTTTCCTCACCGCGCTAGCTAAGAAAGGCGAGTCCACCGAGGAAATCGCCGCGTTCGCCCGGGAGTTGCGCGACCGGGCCGTGCCCGTGCCACTCGATGCCGCCACACGCGCCGGCGAAATTCTTGACGTCTGCGGAACCGGCGGCGATCGACTCAACACATTCAACATCTCTACCAGCGTAGCGCTCGTATGCGCGGCGGCAGGCGCCACCGTGGCCAAACACGGCAACCGTGCCATCACCTCGCAGTCCGGCAGCGCGGATGTGCTCGACGCGCTCGGCGTGCCCATCGAACTTTCGCCGGAGCAAGCCGCGGCCTCCCTGCGCGTGCACAGCTTTGCGTTTCTGTTTGCGCCGAAGTTTCATCCCGCCTTCAAGCACATTGGCCCGGCGCGCAAGCTCTGCGCAGAGCGCGGCCAACGCACCATTTTCAACTTCCTCGGCCCCCTGCTGAATCCCGCACGGCCCACCGCTCAGCTGATCGGCGTGCCTCGTCCCGAATTATGCGAGCCGATGGCGAGGGTGTTGCAAAGTCTCGGTGTGCGACGCGGCATGGTGGTATGCGGCGAAGTCCCAGCGGAAGGCTGTGCCTTCCTCGACGAACTGTCCACCTTAGGCGAGACGACCATCGCCGAGTTTTACCACGACCGAGGTTTCGCGGTGTCGAAGCTCTCGCCCAAAGACTTTCCTCTCCAGCCCGCGACGCTGGCGGACCTCGCCGGGGGCGACAAGGCAGCCAACGCCGAGCTGATTCGCCGGCTCCTACGCGGCGATGAGCGAGGCCCGCGCCGCGACGCCGTGTTGCTTAATGCCGCGGCCGCCTTATTCGTAGCCGGCCTGGCAAAATCCTTTTCCGCAGGCTGGGAACTGGCCGAGCAGGTGCTCGAGAGCGGCCAAGCTGCCG
>VHDH01000145.1 GCA_016871445.1 Verrucomicrobiota bacterium
CGGTGCTTTTTGCCATAAAGTGGAACCTTGATCGCTTCGTTTTGCAGACAGGCTCAGACGGGAGACCCATTAGTTTGTTGGACTATCTGCAAGCAGGCTTCCCGGCGAGTGAAAGGTTTACCCTAGAATCCCTGCGAGAATCTGGCTGGATCATCTTTTTGCCAGCGTTGCCATTTCTTTGGGCCGGCGTGGTGTTGACAGTGCAACGGCTCCGATCCGCCCAACTGCCTTTGTGGCTGGCCGTGTTGTTCGTGGTGCCGATCGCAAAATGGTTTTTGTTTTTAGTAGCGATCGCGGTACCACGTCGCGCGGCTGCAGAGTCGCCCTGCGGCCTCATCACTCCTACTCCCACCCTACTTGAACGTTTTTGTCCGCGCAGCCGGCTGGGCAGCGCAGTGGCGGGCGTCGCTTGTGCCTGTGTTCTTTTGTGGGTCGCAACTTTGTTGGGCACCCATGGATTTCAGCAATACGGCTGGGGCCTCTTCCTCGGCTTGCCGTTCGTGGCTGGTTTTTTCGCATCTTTTGTACATGGCGTTCACGAGGTGCGTACCTTAGGGGAGTGTGTGATTTTGGCCCTACTAGCCACCCTAGTCGCTTCGATTGGCTTTGTAGCCCTGGCCATCGAGGGTGTCATATGTGTGCTAATGGCTGCGCCTCTGGCGGTCCCGTTAGCCCTGGTGGGCGCGGTATTTGGTCATGCGGTATCCCCGGCTCGATGGAGGCAGGGAACCAATCAAATGCTCTGCGCGGGCCTGCTCGCGGTTCCATTGATGCTCAGCGGCGAACGACTTGCTGACGCCCCTGCCCCTTTGCTCGAGGTAAAATCATCGTTGGAAGTGTCCGCACCACCCACGCAAGTTTGGAAAAATGTAGTGGCATTCACCCAATTGCCTGCACCGACTGAACTCCTGTTTCGCCTTGGGATTGCTTACCCGTTGCGGGCGGAAATGTTTGGCAGCGGACCGGGCGCCGTGCGGTATTGTGTGTTCTCCACCGGTCCGTTCGTCGAGCCGATTGAAGTTTGGGACGAGCCCCGCCTGCTTCGTTTCGGCGTGACAAAAAACCCACCGCCCATGGAGGAATGGACGCCTTACGAGCACGTCCATCCGCCGCATCTGGATGGATTCTTGGCCTCCGAACGTGGTCAATTCCAACTCGTGGCGCTGCCGAATGGAGGAACGCGTCTAGAGGGCACGACGTGGTATCGCCACAACATGTGGCCGGTGGCATACTGGGAGCTTTGGTCGGACTATATCATTCACCGAATCCACCTGCGCGTCCTCAACCACATTAAGACGCGAGCAGAAAGTTCTTCGCAAGTGCCATGAATCAACAGCGACTAATCCTTGCCGGCGGCACCGGTTTCCTTGGTCAAGCACTTCTGAGGCATTTTCAGGCTTTAGGCTGGGAAGTGGTCGTGCTTACGCGTAATCCACAAACCGGCCGCGCGGTGAAAGAAATCCAATGGGACGCACAAAATCTAGGTGACTGGGCGCAAGAGCTTGACGGCGCGGCGGCCGTCGTGAACCTCACCGGGCGCTCGGTGGACTGCCGTTACACCGAAGCGAATCGACAACTCATTCTGGACTCACGCGTCAACTCGACGCGTGTCATCGGGCAAGCCATCGCCCAATGTGCTAAGCCTCCGTTGGTGTGGCTGAACTCAAGTTCAGCAACAATTTACCGCCACACACTAGGCCCTGCTTGGGATGAATCTGGCACTGACTTCACGCCCACGGCGGCGGTGCAGGACGAGTTCTCGCTCAAAGTAATTCATGCTTGGGAGAAAACTTTGAACGAAGCCGTAACCCCCCGCACACGGAAGATTGCATTGCGCACCACGTTAGTGCTTGGGCACGGGCGTAATAGCGTTTTCCCGGTGCTATCCCGACTGGCACGATTCGGACTAGGCGGACGGATGGGGAGCGGCGAGCAGTTTGTGTCGTGGTTACACGAGGTCGATTTCTGTCGCGCTATCGAATGGGTGATTCAGCACGAAGAACTAACAGGCCCCGTCAATTTCGCGGCCCCAAACCCGCTTTCGAACTCCGAAATGATGCGACTCTTTCGCGAGGCGGTCGGTACTCCTTTCGGCTTGCCAGCGACGGAATGGATGCTGGAAATCGGAGCGTTTTTCTTACGAACGGAGACGGAATTGATCCTCAAAAGTCGGCGTGTCGTTCCAGGCAAGCTGTTGCGCAGCAACTTCACTTTCCGCTTCCCAACCATGCGCGAGGCGATCGCGGATTTGAGGACAAAGAAATAGCGGGTGACTTTCACTTAGCCCGGCTTGCCCGATCGGGGAGGGTTCTCCATATTCTGCGCGACATGCAGCCATACCTCGCCCTGCTCCGGCACGTCCTCGACAACGGCAAGTTCAAGCCTGACCGCACCGGCACCGGCACCTACTCCGTCTTCGGCGCGCAAACACGCTTCGACCTGCGCGAGACGTTTCCCGTTCTCACCACGAAGAAACTGCATCTCAAGTCCATCATCTACGAATTGCTCTGGTTCCTGCGCGGCGAGACGAATGTGAAGTGGCTGCAAGAGCGCGGTGTGACCATTTGGAACGAATGGGCCGACGCCGAGGGCAACTTGGGCCGAGTTTATGGCGCACAATGGTGTGATTGGCGCACCACCGACGGCCGAAGTGTGAACCAGATAGATCAGGTCATCGCTCAGTTGCAGAAGAGCCCCGACTCTCGCCGGCACATCGTCAGCGCGTGGAACGTCGGCGAGATTGACCAGATGAAACTCCCGCCGTGCCACGCGCTCTTCCAATTTTACGTGGCTGACGGCGAACTCTCCTGCCAGCTCTACCAGCGAAGCGCGGATCTGTTCCTCGGCGTCCCTTTCAACATCGCCAGCTACGCGCTGCTGACGCTGATGGTCGCGCAGGTCACAGGGCTGAAACCCGGCGAGTTCGTCCACACCTTTGGCGACCTGCACCTTTATGCGAACCACCTCGAACAGGCGAAGCTCCAACTCACGCGCGAGCCGCGCCCGCTCCCGCGTATGAAACTCAATCCGGCGGTAAAAAACATCCACAACTTCGAGTTTGAGGACTTCACGCTCGAAGGTTATGACCCGCACCCGGCGATCAAGGCGCCCATCGCGGTTTGACCTGGTAGATAAATCATTTGCATTTTCAGGGCGGCCAAGGCAAAAGTTAAACCGTTCACCGCGAGGTGGGCACTCATCCAGAGTGACTGAGGGACTGGCCCGATGAAGTCACGGCAACCGGTTGCGGCGCGTTCCGTAACGACCAGGTGCCAAGTCCAGCTCCGGCCGCAAGGTCGGGGGAAAGATGAGAAGAGCGCTCGACTGTCCAGCCCCTTCTCATCCATGTGAGACGGGGCTTTTGTTTGCCCCAAAACCGGACGCGAGTTGGCAATTGTCTATGGAAAAGCACGAAGGTTTCATGAAAGCGCTCAAGTGCCGCGAATGCGGGCGTGAGTATCCGCTCGGCGCCACCCACGTCTGCGAATTCGACTTCGGTCCGCTGGAGGTCGCCTACGACTACGAGCGCATCAGCAAGACATTAACCCGCACCGCCATCGAAGCCCGTCCGCGCACGATGTGGCGCTATCGCGAACTGCTGCCCATCGCAGGCGAGCCGACCGTCGGCTTGCAAGTGGGCTACACACCGCTAGTGAAAGCTGATCGCTTGGCAAAACACCTCGGCATCCGAGAGCTATGGATAAAAAACGACGCGGTGAACTATCCGACGCTTTCCTTCAAAGACCGCGTCGTGAGCGTGGCCCTGAGTCGCTCGCAGGAACTCGGCTTCAAGACCGTAGCCTGCGCGTCCACGGGCAACCTTGCTAACTCAGTCGCCGCGAATGCTGCGAGTGCTGGCCTCAAGTCCTACGTCTTCATTCCGTCTGACCTCGAACTCGGCAAGGTGGTCAACTCACTTGTCTATGGGGCAAACGTTATTGGCATCAAAGGCCACTACGATGAGGTAAACCGCCTCTGCGCGGAGATCGCCGGCAAGTTTGGCTGGGCTTTCGTGAACGTAAACATGCGGCCCTACTATGCCGAGGGCAGCAAAAGCATGGGCTTCGAGATTTGCGAACAGCTCGGTTGGCGCACGCCGCAGCACACCGTTGTGCCCATGGCCAGCGGCTCGCTGCTAACGAAGATTCACAAGAGCTACCAGGAGTTTGCCAAGCTTGGCCTCGTGAAGGAAAGCAGCTGGCACATCCATGGCGCGCAAGCCACCGGTTGCAATCCTATTAGCCAGGCGGAAAAAGCCGGCATGGACTTTTTCAAGCCGGTGAAGCCGAACACGATCGCCAAGAGCCTCGCGATCGGCACGCCCGCCGACGGCTTTTACGCGCTTAAAGTCATGAAAGAGACCGGGGGCCATGCCGATGACGTGACTGATGACGAGGTGCGCGAAGGAATCCGCATGTTGGCCGAGTGCGAAGGTATCTTCGCCGAAACCGCCGGCGGTGTAACCGTGAGCGTGGCGAAAAAGCTCATTGCATCTGGCAAAATTCCCGCCAGCGACTCCGCCGTTCTCTGCATCACCGGCAACGGCCTAAAGACGCTCGAAGCGATGACCGGTCACGTCGGCCAGACTTGCGAAATCCGCCCCAGCCTTCGCGAGTTCGAGGCGATGCTGAAGGACGAAGAAAAGGTCGCCGTAACCGCCTAAACCACTTACTTTTTCAAATCATGCCCACCAAAGTCCGCATCCCCACCCCGCTCCGCCAACTCACCGGCGGCGAGGAACTCGTCACCGTCACCGCCGCGAATGTCGGCGCGGCCATTGCTGAAATGCAGGCTAAGTATCCCGGCATCAAGGACCGTCTGCTTGACGACAAGGGCGAGGTTCGCCGCTTTGTGAATGTTTATGTGAACGAGGAGGACATTCGCTTCCTCCAAAACCAAGCCACCCTCCTCAAGGACGGCGACGAAATCAGCATCATCCCAGCGATTGCGGGGGGCTAACTGAACGCGCCAAGCTGTGGCCAACCAAACACTATCCTCGCAAACCGAACAGGCGCTCCCGCCCGACCAGCGCGAGTCCAAGTCACGGTTATGGCTCACTCTCCCTGCGCCGCTGATTACACGGCCGTTGATTTGGGAACTCGGGCAAAAGTTCAAGGTGGTTTTCAACCTGCGGCAGGTCAGCGTTGGCAAGGACATTGGCATCGTCTGCCTGGAACTCGACGGCGCTCGCGCGGAAATCAAGGCGGCCATCGCGTGGCTAGAAGGACTCGGTGTCGAAGTTGAGCCGGTGGAAATCAGCGTGCTGGAATCGTGACAGCCGGGGGAAGAAGCTCTAACTCTTCTTCCCAACGCCCATAGTTAGAAATTTAAGTCAGTCATGTTATGTCGGCCGCTACCCACAAAGCGTGACCCACAAGTCCCCCAAAATCGCCGCCCTCATCGCCGACCTGCAGGGCCGCGACCTCGACGCGCACTACCTCGGTTACTTCGCGTGCTTCAACCGCGGCCACTTCTATGAAGCCCACGATGTGCTGGAGGAACTTTGGCTGGCTGACCGCCACGGGCTGAATGGCAACTTCTACAAGGGACTTATCCAGTTCGCAGGCGCGTTCGTTCACTTGCAAAAGGACTGCCTGAGATACCCGCGCCTCCGCCCCGCCGCTGCGCTGTTCACCCTGGCTGAGAAGAACTTTCGGCCCTATCCTGCCAAGCATGAGCGACTGGACTTGGCCAACGTTCGCAAACTTATCACCGATTGGCGCAGCCGATTACAGACAGCCAATTTCGCTGAAAATCCCCTTACGCCGGAGAACTGGCCGCAGCTGACCCTCTTATAATTCGGAAAACTTGGTGCACGGGTCGCAGTAGCAAGGCCCGCTGGCATGTCACACCTCAATCAACTGATGCAGTTCGGGTACGGTGATTTCGGACTTGGGCAGTAATTGCTTGAGCGTGTCGGCGAACGGCAACGCCTGAGCTTCCTCACCATGAACTACGAAGGTTTTCTTGACGCGACCCGTGAGCGACTTCACGTATGCAGACAATTCGTGTTTATCGGCGTGGCCGGAAAAGGCGTCAATTTTGGCCACGCGCGCACGAATTGTGTGCGGCTCGCCAAAGATGTTTACCGGGCTGCGTCCAGCGATGATTTGCGCGCCGAGCGTGTGTTCCGCGCAGTAGCCGACGAACAGAATTAGATTCATTGAGTTTCCGCCATGGTTCTTCAAATGGTGGAGCACGCGGCCAGCCTCCGCCATGCCGGACGCACTGAGGATGACGGCGGGTTCTTTCAACTCGTTAAGCTTTCGCGAAAGCGCAGCCTCGCGAATGTAAGTGAGGTTCGCCATGCCGAAGGGATTGCCCTTCTCGCGTAGGAACCCGTAAGTCGCCTCGTCGAAGCACTCTGGGTGCAACCGAAAAATCTCCGTCGCGTTGGTGCTCAACGGACTGTCCACGTAGATCGGCACGAGCGGTAACTTGCCGGCGTCCGTAAGCTGATTTAACGCATAGACGACCTGTTGCGTGCGACCCACGGAAAAAGCTGGGATGATGACCTTTCCTCCGTCGCGAATCGTGTCGCCCACGAGGCTTGCCAGCTCATCGCGTGCGTCCACTGGACTGGCGTGAACGCGGTTGCCGTAAGTGCTCTCGATCTGGAGAAAGTCGACCTCCTCGACCGGCTGCGCGTCGCGGAGGATGTCCTGCCCGG
>VHDH01000146.1 GCA_016871445.1 Verrucomicrobiota bacterium
ACATCCTCGATGCCCGCACGCCGGTCGTCACCATCGTGGGTAAGACTTGGCTGTTGCACGTGACGGAGGTATTGCGCGCCAAGCCGGACGAGAACCTCGGCATGATCGGCGACACGATCCGTTACCTCAAGGACCACGGGAAGAAAGTCATCTACGACGCGGAACACAGCTTCGACGGCTTCGCTGACGAACCGAAATACGCTTTAGCCACGTGGCAGGCGGCGGAGAAAGCCGGCGCGGATTGCATCGTGCTTTGCGACACCAACGGCGGCCGGCTGCCGAAGGAAATCGCCCGTGTGACTGCGTTGGCGAAGTCTAAGCTGAACTGCTCTATCGGTATCCACACGCACGACGACTGCGGCTTCGGCGTCGCCAACGCTATCGCTGCCGTCGAGGTCGGAGCCACCCAGGTGCAGGGCACCATCAACGGCATCGGCGAACGCACAGGGAACTGCAACCTCATCAGTGTGATGCCCACGCTGGAGTTGAAGCTCGGCCTGCGCTGCCTGCCGCCCAAGTCCTTGCCCAAGCTCAAGGAACTCTCCGAATACGTGGACGAGGTCGCTAACCTGCGCCACGACTCACGTGCCCCTTGGGTTGGCCAGACCGCGTTCGCACACAAGGGCGGTATGCACGTACACGCAATTGACCGCGTGGCCCGCAGCTACGAGCACATCAACCCGGCGGCTGTCGGCAACTTTCGCCGCGTGCTGGTTAGCGACATGTCCGGTCGCACCAACATCCTGCTAAAAGCGGCGGAATTGGGCTTCAAGCTCCCGCCCGACGCGCCCGAGACACGCGAAATCACCGCCAAAGTGAAGGCGATGGAAGGAGCTGGCTACGAATTTGAGGCCGCCGAGGCGTCGCTCTTTTTGCTCATCCGCGGCATCCTTGATCACAATCCGGAACTGCTCTTCACCGTGGACGATTTCCATGTCTCCATGCGCGGTAACCGAAAGACTTCAACGAACGAAGCGACGGTGAAAGTGCGCGTCGAAGACGAAGTGCATCACGAAGTCGCCGAGGGCGATGGTCCGGTGAACGCGCTCGACGGCGCGTTACGCCGGGCACTAGCCAAATCTTTTCCGCAGCTCAAGAAGGTCACGCTAACAGACTACAAGGTCCGCATCCTCGACGGCGTGGCTGGCACGGCGGCTAAGACCCGTGTGCTCATCACTAGCACTGACGGCAAGCGGGAGTGGGGCACCGTGGGCGTGAGCGAGAATATCATCGAGGCGAGCCTCCAGGCGCTGGTGGACAGCATGGAATTCGCGTTGCTGAAAAAGTAATCTCAGCTTCGGATAAGCATTGCTGGTCCTAGAATAACTGGGGCCTCATCCCGGGTGCACGACAGCGCGTTTGCAATGTGAAAAGCCAAGCAGTTTTGCTTTATTGCATCGGTTCCAGTCTCTGTCATTTTGTCAGGAATTTCTGCCATGAATATTCGCACCTGTCTCGTCCCTGTCTTCGTTGCCTTGGTATTTCAAAACGGTTTGAGCGAGCTATCCGCCGCTCCTGGCAATGATGCACAGCAAATTCTACAGGCTTCCGGTATTAAGGGCGGCCTCGTCGTCCAGCTCGGCCTCGGCGAGGCCGCGTTGACCAGCGCGCTGCGGGCGAACAACAGCTACCAAGTCGTCGCGCTGGATGCAGACGCAGCGAAGGTCACGGCGGCACGCGAGGCGATTTACGCGGCGAGCAAATACGGCCCCGTAAGCGTCGAGCAACTCACCGGTCCGCAGTTGCCATTCATTGACAACCTCGTGAACCTGCTCGTCGCCGAAAACCTCGGCAGCGTGCCGCGCGCGGAGGCGTTGCGCGTGCTTGTGCCCAACGGCGTTTTGCTCACCAAGTCCGGCGGTCAGTGGCAGAAGACGGTGAAGCCCAAGGACCCCGGCTTCGATGACTGGACGCACTACTTTTACGACGCGAAGGGCAACACGACCTCGAAGGATACATTTGTCGCGCCGCCGGAACGGCTGCAGTGGGTCGGCTCGCCGCGTTGGTCGCGCCATCATGACCGCATGAGCAGCCTCAGCGCGCAGGTTTCCTCGGGCGGCCGGCTCTTCTACATCATGGACGAAGGCTCGCGCATCTCCATCCTGCTGCCGGCCAAGTGGCACCTCATCGCGCGTGATGCATTCAACGGCACGCCGCTCTGGAAGCTGCCCATCGCGTCGTGGAACACTCATCTTTGGCCGCTTAAGTCCGGTCCCACGCAGCTCACGCGCCGGCTCGTTGCGGACGGCGAGCGCGTGTTCGTCACGCTGGGCATCGAAGCGCCTATCAGTTGTCTGGACGGCGCGACGGGCCAGACGCTCTTCACCTGCGAAGGCTCGCGGGGCGCGGAGGAATTTGTGCAGGCGAACGGCGTGATTTATGCGCTCATCAACCCGCGTCCGTGGGTGCTCGAGGAATTTGCCGTCAAGCAGCAGAGCGACCAAAAACGCGTCGAGACGGAATACAACTGGGACAAAAAACCACGCGACCTCGCGGCGTTCGATGCGAAAACTGGCAAGCTGCTTTGGCGCAAGGCCGACCAACAAGTCGCACCCATCACGCTCGCTTGTGACGGCACGCGGCTGGTCTATCACGACGGTGATTCGATTGTGTCGCTCGACCCCAAGACCGGCGCGCAGCAGTGGGCAAGCGAGAAAGCCAGCAAGCGCACGCTCTTCGAGTTCAACTATACGCCGCGCGTGCTGCTCGCCGGTGACATGGTGCTTTACGCGGGCGGCGATGGCGCGCAGCGCGGGGTGGACGCGGCCACGGGCAAGACGCTCTGGCAGGACACGCACGAGAAATCCGGCTACCGCTCGCCGGAGGATTTAATTGTCGCGGGCGGCCTCGTGTGGAATGCGGGCACGCTCGCCGGCAATCAGAAAGGCGAGTTTAAGGGGCGCGACCTGCGCACTGGCGCGGTGAAAAAGCAGTTCTCGCCGAACGTGCCGGACGGAACCTACTGGTTCCACCACCGGTGCTACATCGCGAAGGCGACAGAGAAGTTCCTGATTCCCTCGCGCACAGGCATCGAGTTTGTGGACCACGCAAAGGAGCACTGGGACTTGAACCACTGGGTGCGCGGCGCGTGCCTCTACGGCGTGATGCCGGCGAATGGCCTCACCTACGCCGGCCCGCACAACTGCGCGTGCTATCCGGAGGCGAAGCTCGACGGTCTCAATGCGATGGCCGGTGGCCAAGGGTCGCCGCATCCAATTCGCGCGGAAGCCACGCGGCTCGTCAAAGGCCCGGCCTTCAACGATTCGCTCGGTGCGGACGCAGACGCGAAGGACTGGCCTACTTACCGCCACGACACGAAGCGTAGCGGCAACTCCGACCAGCCGCTCCTGCCCGACCTCGGCAAGGCTTGGGAAGTGAAGCTCGGCGGTCCGCTATCCGCGCTGACCATCGCGGGCGGCAAGGTGTTCGTCGCGCAAGTGGACGCGCACACGGTTCACGCGCTCGACCACGCCACGGGCCGGCAGCTATGGCATTTTATTGCAGGCGGCCGCGTGGACTCGCCACCGACATTTTGGAAGGGCCGCGTGTTTTTCGGTGGCAAGGACGGCGTGGTCTATTGCCTTCGTGCCAGCGATGGCGCGTTGGTTTGGAAGTATCACGGCGCGCCTGGCGACCGCCGCCACGCCGCGTTGGAACAGGTTGAGAGCGTGTGGCCGGTCCACGGCAGCGTGCTTGTCGAGGACGGCAAAGTCAGCTTTGTCGCGGGCCGCAGCGTATTCCTCGACAACGGCCTGCGCTTCGTGCGCCTCGACGCCGCGATCGGCAAGCTGCTCGCCGAGCAGACTTACAACCACGTTGACCCGGAAACAGGCAAAGACTTCAACGACCGCCACAAGACCCTGCAAATGCCCGTGGGCTTGAATGACATTCTCAGCAGCGACGGCAAGTGGACTTACCTGCGCACGCAGAAGATTGCCTCGGACGGGAAGCGCGTGGACATCGGTCCGGTGAGCAACAACGCCATCGAGCAGGGCGCGGCGCAGAAGGGCGAGGGCGCGCACCTCTTCGCGCCCATGGGCTTCCTCGACGATTCGTGGTTCCATCGCAGCTACTGGGTTTACGGCAAGAGCTTTGCCGGCGGACACAACGGCTACTACCAGGCCGGCAAATACACGCCGTCGGGCCGCATCATCGTCCACGACGACAAGAACGTTTATGGCTACGGGCGCGAGGCCCAGTATTTCAAGTGGACCACCACGATGGAGCATCAGCTTATGAAGATGCCCAAGGACGCGCCCGACGTGGCCGTGGATGCGAGCCTCGCCACGAAGGCCGGCAAGCAGGCCGCGAAACAGGCTGCGAAGAACGCGCCTGCGCCCGCCGCTGGCGCGACACCGCTCGTCGTTTCCTATCCGCAAATCGAGAAGAACAACATCGCGGGCAAGCCCTTCACGCTGGAAATTTGGGCGTTGCCCGACGGCAAGGACGGCGTGCTCATCAGCCACGGCGGCCCGCAGAACGGCGCGGGGCTGGTCATCGAGCAAGGCAAGGTTGGCTTCGTCATCAACAGCAATTCCACCCGCGCCCGCGCCAACGCGCCCGCGCCGTTGCTCGAAGGCTGGCACCACATCGTCGGCGTGCTCGAACCCGACAAAACGATGAAGCTTTACCTCGATGGGCAAATCGTCGCGCAGGCCAAATCAGACTTGGTCGCCGCCCAACCCAAGCAACCGCTCAAGCTCGGCGGCGACGGGGACAACAACCTGACCGGTGAGACGCTGGACGCCAGCTACACTGGCATGATGGATCAGTTCGCAATTTACACCCGCGCGCTGACCGGCACGGAAATTCAGGCCCGCCTGGCCGACCCGACTGCCAAACCGGACAAGTCGCTTGCGCAGTTCTCTTCGTTTGACAAAGGCGACGCTCGCGACGAGGCCGGCACGAACCATGGCGTCTCTGGCCCCGGCATTGAGACTGGCAAAGGCCGCAGCGGAGCCGCGCTGTGGTTCCGTCGCGCGCCCGGTGCGCCCGCGCAAATTGCCGGGAAGGGCAAAGCCGCCAAGCAGGCCGCGAAAGCTGCGGCGACGACACCTGCTCCGGTAAACCCCGCTCAGCCCGGTCAGCCCGCACCGCCGCAGAAGGGCTCTTTCGTTGCCAACGACTGGCAGCGCTACGTGCCTATCATCACGCGTGCGATGGCCAAAGCCGGCAACTCGCTCATCGTGAGCGGCGCGGAGGATTTGGTGGATGAGGAGTATGCCTTCGAACGCCTCGCCGCGAAGGATAAGAGCATCCTCCAGCAGCTCCAGGAGCAGGACGACGCCCTCGAAGGCAAGCGCGGCGCCAAGCTCTGGGCCGTGGCCGTGGACAACGGCAACCAAAGCACCGGCCTCGACCTCGCCAGCCCGCCCGTCTGGGACGGCATGGCCGTAGCGCAAGGCCGGCTTTATGTGTCGAGCCTCGATGGCGTGGTGCGGTGTTTTGGGAAAGTGAAATGAGCAATCTACCTACTCGGTTGGCTACTGAGTTCGGCGGCGATTTTTTCTCAACCAAAACACGTCATAATTACAATCTAATTTGTGTTCGGTCGTGACCAGATCACTACGAGTGCCTAACGAGAAGGAATGACAGGCCAAGTTCTTCGCCCACGGCCCGCTCGCCGGCGGGGAACCGCCGAAGCTGCCGCCCGCACCGAAGCCGAAACCGGCCGAGTCAAAATGACGAATCAATCACCCATGCCAGCAGAGAACACGTCTTGCGCAGGCTTACAGCGGCTCGCACTGCGGCGGGAAGTGAAGCGCCACGCTGCCTTACAACTGAGGACATCGTCGGTTGCCGGACACGCCGTCCATCATTGGTTCGGTTGCCTTCTCCTCGCCTCGCTCACTTTCGCCCACGCCGCCGAGTGCTGCACCGTGCCGGTCTTCCGCTACGCGCTCGACCGCTGGCAGGCAGACGCCTATCGCTTGGAGTTCCCTGCCAGCGCGCTGAGCGACCCGAAACTCGCCAACTTCTTCCGCACGCTCGGCACTGATTCGCCGGTAAATCTCGAAGCCAAGCCCGGCTCCAGCCCCGCACGCCTGCTCCGTCCGCATCACGAGCAAGCCGGCGCGCCCGTCGTCTGGTCCGGCACGCTCACGCCCGCGAGTCTAGCGGTGCTCACGGATTCACCCGCGCGCAAGGAAATCGTCGGGCGCGTTCTCGCTGGCGAATCTGTCGTGTGGGTGCTCGCGGAGTCGGGCAACAAGGCGGAGGACGATGCCATTGCCGCCCGCGTTGAGAAGCGGCTGCGATACCTCGAACAAGTTGCCATTCTCCCGCGCATTGACCCGAACGACCCGACCAGCAAGCTTGGCCCCGGCCCTGTGCTGCGCGTGAAGTTCTCGCTGCTGCGCGTCCCTGGCACGCCGACGGAAGCTGCCTTCCTAAAAATGCTCGCCGGCCCCAAACCCGCCGCCGAACTCGCCACGGGTTCGTGGCTGGCTGCCGTTTTTGGGCGCGGCCGCGTCCTTGGCGCGTGGCCTGCCGCCGACTTTGGCGACGCGGAAATCGAAGA
>VHDH01000147.1 GCA_016871445.1 Verrucomicrobiota bacterium
CTTTTAACCACTGTGGTTTCACCGCTGTCGCCAGGCCGAGCAGAGTCAGCGGGCGGAGCACGCCCTCTGTCTCGCGAATAGTCGCGGCAACGAACAAAGTCGCATTTTGCACTACGCTCTCGCGCAACAGTGTCCCCTGACGTCCTTGCGTCATCTCGCACTCCAAAGTTCCTTGGTCGCGCCGAATGGCGAGTTGATCAATGAAGCCAGCGGTGAGACTTTTTTGAAGAGCGTGTTCATCTGGCTCTACGTCCGAGGCCTCGTTATCAAGTGATTTAGCATTCAGTTTGGTGTTCGTTGTCTGAGACTGATAATTGTTTGCTGAGGGTGCTTCTTCTAATTGCTCTCGCTCCGCTATTCCCAGCACTTGCAAATAGGTTTGCTCCACCTCGCGCGCGACCTTGGCGTTAATGCCGTAGCGCCGGCAGGTGTCAGGGTTGAACCCGTTCTTCTTCGCGAAGTGAAATGCCCGCATGAGCGTGAAGAAGTCCGAATCTTGGCTGGCCTCGAACAACTCGCGGTTCTCCGCCGCTCGCGTGTCCCCGCGCTGCACGCGCATGAGCAGGTCGCGTCCGCTCACCAGCGCCGCGCACAGCGCCGCCGATGGCACACATCCACGCCGCCCAGCCTCAACCAGCATTCGCGAGTAACGCGGGTGCACCGGCAGGCGGAGCATCTGCCGGCCGATGTCTGTTAGATCTGTTTTTCTAATTTCTGGTTGGAGGTCTCCCGCGGCTTCGGAGCCCACTGGTTCCAAACTCAAAACGCCAACTTTCAAGTCCGAAACGATTGGTTCGCCAGCTCGCAGCGCGCCCAGCATTAGTAGCAGCTGCTCGGCGCGTTCAACTGCTGCTGGGTCGGGCTTGTCAAGCCAGTCGAACGTTACCGTGTTCTTGATTCCCAATGAGTGTAACAGCAGGACGACCTCAGCCAGGTCCGCGCGCTGGATTTCGGGCGTGTTGCGCTCGGGCCGATTCAAGTGTCCACTCTCCGTCCACAAACGCCAGCAAGTGCCCGGTGCGGTGCGGCCCGCCCGGCCCTTGCGCTGGTCTGCGCTCGCGCGGGAAATCTCCTCGATAAATAGCGTTTGTATCCCGCGCTCTGCATCGTAACGCGCCACTCGTGCCTCGCCGCTGTCCACCACGTGCCGTACGCCGTCAATTGTCACGCTCGTTTCGGCGACGTTTGTGGACACGACGATTTTCCTTCGAGCACTTGGTTTGAAAGCGAGATCCTGTTGCTCTGGCGCGAGGTCGCCGTGCAGCGGGATGAAGTCGCAGTCCTCCGCCAGCCGAGCAGCGCGTAGGGCGTTGATTGTCGCATTGATCTCTCCCATGCCCGGCATGAACACCAACACATCGCCCGGCCCATGGTGATTCACGATGCGCTCCACCGCGTCCGCCGCCTGTTCGGTGGTGGGACGCCGGTCCAGATGCTCCGCATACCGCACGTCGACCGGAAAGCAAATGCCCTCGCTGACGAGAATTGGCGCAGGTAAAGGGGCTTGTGGTAGGGATGGTGAGCGGGCGGATTCAGGCGTCTTTCCATTTCCTAGTTGTTTCATCCCCTCGCTTGACTGCCCCAAGTAAGCCGCCACGGGCTCCGCTTCCAAGGTCGCGGACATCACCACAATTTTTAGGTCCGGTCGCGCAGTCTGTTGAAGCCGCTTTACCAGCGCGAGGGCGACGTCACTCAGCAGGTTGCGTTCGTGAAATTCGTCGAAGAGCACGGCTGCCACGTTGGATAATTGCTGGTCATCCTGCAGCCAGCGCAGCAGCACGCCTTCGGTCACGAAGCAGATTCGCGTGGCATCGCCCAACCGATCGTCGAATCGTATCTGATAGCCCACCTCTTCGCCCAATTGGCATCCGCGTTCCCATGCCACACGCGCGGCCACCGTTCGTGCGGCCACCCGGCGTGGCTGGAGAATCACAATCCGCTGCCGGGTGGCGAACCCTGCCTCCGCTAGCATTTGCGGTACCTGCGTGGTTTTACCGGAGCCGGTAGGTGCGACTAGCACGAGGCGGTTGCCCGTGCGAAGCGTCTCCACGATCTGACGATGGAGTTGCCAGATGGGGAGAGACGGCTGCAAGCGCTGGGAAAATTACTTGGGCGCGAGCATGAACCTCAGCACCAAGGCTGCGACCGAAAGTATGGCCATCAGCCCGCTGGGCATAAATTTTTTAGACTTGGCGAATTTGAAGCCCATATAGCCAAGCAGCAAGGCAAGTACCCCATCGGCCACCCCTGGCGGCAAGATGCCGAGCGCCGACAAGATCAGCGGCAGGGAAAAAACATTGCTCGCGATTAGCGAAGCTTTACTGCCGGCTTTCAGGAAGCCGACCACTCCTCCGACTTCCAGCAGCACGATATAAATCCACAGGACGATGATTGGCGCAGACATGTGAGTAGTTTTGTAGCGACTAGTATGGCGGATGCAATGCGACAGTTGCGACTAGTCACTTCACGTTCAAGTCGAAGCATGCCATTTGAATGGCGTTGCGGATGAATAGCTTTCCGCCCGCGAGTGCCGGATGGTTCCACGTCTTTCCTCTTATGGCGGGGATACGAGCGATTTCTACATGCCGGTCAGACAGTGCCTGAATGAGCGCTAAATCGCCGTCCCCGCATAGAATGACAAGGCTGCCGCTGGCCAGCAGGACTTGACCGTAGCCATAGCGGCCGTCCTTCCAGCGCCGTTCGCCCGTCGCGGCGTCAAGGCAGACGAGGATGTCCTCGTCGAGGCCGTAGAGGTGGCCGTTGTGCAGAACGGAGCTGGTGAACTTGTTTTTCAGGAATTTGTTCCGCCAAAGCTCTTTCACTGCGAATCCGCTGTCAGTGCGGTTCAGCTCCAAGCCCACTGCGCCGGTGCCGTAACCCGCACTCAAGACCAACCGATTCGTTCCGGTCACGATGGGTTGTGAAATGGTGTTGTCAAATTCTACTCGCCACGGAAAGCGCCACAACGCCTTACCGTCTGTTGGCGACACGCCCATGAGGTGACGCGCGCTGTGGATGAGCAACTGACGCTCGCCCGCGAGCGTCACCAGCATCGGCGAGGAGTAACCGGACTTGGTTTCGAGAGCTTTCCACGCGGGCGAGCCGCTGACTTTGTCGTAGGCGACGAGCATTCGTCCATCGCGGCCGAGCGGGTCTCCCGTGAGGACGACGACTTTGTCGTCCACGACGAGCGGTGAGGCGCTCAACGCAAAGAATAGATTTGAGCAAGTGTTCTCCCGAAACACGTCGTGCTGCCACAGCAGCTTGCCGGTGGCCGCCTCGAGACAAAGAAACTGCCCCGTTCCGCCAAGCGAGTAGAGCCGGCCCTCGTGCCAGGTCGGCGTCGCACGCGGGCCCTCGCCGCCCATCCACTCTTGGAAATGCGCCGCGTAACTGTGCGCCCACACCTCGCGTCCCGTCTCGATTTCATACGCCGTCACGGCCTCGCGCTCCCGCCGTTGTTCGATGGTGTAGGCTAGTCCCTCCGCTACCACAAATGACGCATACCCGCCGCCAATCGGTTGTTTCCATAACAGCTTTGGTGGGGTCTTCACCCAGTCCACGTTGATGGGCAACTCTGTGTAATGCCCGTCGCGGTTGGGCCCTCGGAAATCTGTCCAGTAGGGCGGCGATTTGGCGTTTGCCTGGTTAGTTGCAGGCTTCGCGTTTGCGGGGGATGCCATTTCTGCCCGCGCATTTTCCAGCCGAACGTAATCTGTGCCTTGCCATGTTGGCATGGGAATCGGTCGCCCCTGCATCTCGAAACGCAACCCGGTGAACTTGTGCAGCAAGAACAAAACCGCCGCCCCATAAACCAGCGAAAACAGCGCGATGCTTAGTGTGCCGAAAAGCTTGCGCCCAATTCGGGCGGGACCGCGCCACAGCAGCCACAAGCCCGCGGGTGGAAACGCAAGTGTGGCAAGCCTTAATCGTCGGACAGCAGTACGTTCCGTGAGCGAGTCGGTCGGTTCAGTATTCATGTGGTGCAGAGATAAGATACCGCGCTGTGTGGTTGCGTCTACGCTGAAGGGGATTGCTCGAGGCTTGAATCGTCCCTGCTCGGCGATAGTTTGCGACAGATGTCACGCTCATCCTCATGGTCCACGGTTCCGGCGCAGTTACTTTTTACTTCACTCCTGCGTGTTGTTGCGCTCGCTCAAGGTCAAATAATCCGATATCTTCTAGCTCGTGCCCGTGCTATCGCCGGTACGCGATTTTCTATTAAGGTGGCGATCAAGCGCGAGATTCTCGACCCGGTCGAGTTCTACGTGCAGGTGAAGTGAAAGCATGCCGCTTGGCTTCTGTTGAAAGGGGACAATTCTTTCCGTGAGCACTGGACACCCAATAACCCCCGCGGCGGGCAAAAGCCGCGGGGTGCTGTGGTTACTGGTGCTGGGCGTGCCGTTGCTGCTCCTCGTGGCGTGGTGGCCCGCACCGTCCAAGCCACGCCCCGCGCTGCCGCATCCAAATGGATATGATTACTTCAAGAAGGCGGGCGCGGCGTTGACGGGCATGTGGACGAATGCATCTCACAAGACGCTGACCGCCCCCGAGTTGCAGGCCATACTGTCGGCCAATCGGGTCAGCTTAGACCTTCTACGCGAGGGCTTGCGCCACAAAAGCCATACGCATTTAGACTACGACGCCACCTACGTTGAGCGAGTGATGACAAACCTCAGCAACTTGCGGCAAACCGGACGATTGCTCATCGGTGAGGGTTGGTTGGCTGAACTAGAGGCCAAGCCCTTGGCGGCACTCGAAAGTTATCACGATGCGATGCGTCTGGGTCAGGAGGGTACACGAGGGGGCGTTGTTATTGAGCGGCTAGTGGGGGTTGAGACCGAGCAATTCGCCCTCACCGAGTTGCGACGCATCATAGTGTCGGCAAGTGTTTCCGAACTACGACGCAGCTTGGAAGTTCTTCAAGGGATGGACTCCAGTCACGATCTGCCGGTGGTCAATCTAGAATCGGAAGCGGAATGGGCAAGACGTTCATTTCCCGTCTGGCAGCGCCTAATTTCGCAGTTCCACCCGGCCCTGCGAAAGCCCCAACGCGATTCCCAAGACTCGTTTACCAACAAGGTAAATGGGTTACAATTTACTCGACGCCGCGCCATCGTGGAGGCCGCCGCGCGATTGTTCGAGTTGGAGAAGGGGCGACCGGCGAAGAGTCACACAGACTTGGTGCCGGCATATTTACCAACCATGCCCTCTGATCCAGTCACTGGGCAGAAATTGACCTACCCCTTTTAGCGCATGCTCCATGTTCATCCCATCAAGTCGCTGGAGCATCCGGCACTCCAGCCATACCTTACGATGCGCTGGCAGCAGCCGCAGCGGGATGCGGGTATCTTCGTGGCCGAAGGAGAGAAAGTCGTGCGGCGGCTGCTCGATAGCGAACTAGACGTGGTGTCGCTGCTACTGCCAGAGGTTTGGTTGGAGACTTACCGTTCACAGCTCGACCGTCGCGCAACGCAAGAGATTCATGTATTTGTCGCGCCGAAGGAGGCTCTTGAAAAGCTCACCGGCTTCTCGATGTATCAAGGCGTGCTCGCCGTGGGCCGAATTCCGTCAGCATGGCTGCTGCGCGAGGCCATCGAGCGCAGCGCACCACCGCGCCTTTTCGCAGCGGTGGACAGCCTGACAAACGCGGAGAATCTCGGCAGCCTCGTGCGCAATTGCGTGGCGTTTGGCGTGCAGGCGTTGCTCGTGGGCGAGACATGCAGCAGCCCGTGGCTCCGCCGCGCGGTGCGGTCCTCGATGGGGACGATTTACCAACTGCCCATCGTGGAGCCGCCGTCGCTGGCGGTGTCGCTGCGGGACTTACGGCTCGCAGGGGTACGTTGCGTGGCGGCCCATCCGCACACGGACCGGCGCACCTTGGCACAGGCAGATCTGCGCGGCGATTGTTGCCTAGTCTTCGGCAGCGAGGGCAAGGGCATTGCGCCGGAAGTGCTCGCCGCGTGCGATGAGGCGGTGTTGGTGCCGATGAGCAACGGCGTGGATTCGCTTAACGTGGGCGCGGCGGCGGCGGTGTTTCTCTACGAGGCAGCGCGGCAGCGGGGTCGTGTTTGACGGCCGCACTTTTTCCCGTGCGAAAAGCACGCAGCGTCCACTAGTCTTTTGTTATGCGTATTCCAAGTCTCACCTTGCTGGCTGCGTTGGCTAGTCTGGCTCTGCAAGTTTTCGCCGCTGACTCCCCGCGCCTGAACATCCTCTTCGTCTTCGCCGATGACTGGGGCCGTTACGCCAGCGCTTACGCGAAGGTGGACGGCCGCCCGACCATCAACGACGCGATCAAGACGCCGAATGTGGACCGCGTCGCGCGCGAGGGCGTGCTGTTCCGCAGCGCCTTCGTCAACGCGCCGAGCTGCACGCCGTGCCGCAGCTCGCTGTTGTCGGGCCGTTATTTTTTCCAGACCGGGCGCGGGGCGATTCTTCAAGGCGCGGTGTGGGACGAGAAGATTCCCACCTTCCCGCTGATGCTGCGCGATGCGG
>VHDH01000148.1 GCA_016871445.1 Verrucomicrobiota bacterium
TCGCCGCAGGCTTGGGAACGCGTCGTGGACCGGCTGCTGGCCAGCCCACACTACGGCGAGCGCTGGGGGCGGCACTGGTTGGACCTCGCGCGCTATGCGGACAGCAGCGGCTTCCACAACGATCTCGACCGCCCGCACGCGTGGCGTTACCGCGATTACGTCATCCGCAGCTTCAACGAGGACAAGCCCTACGCGCGGTTCATCGCCGAGCAGCTCGCGGGCGACGAAGTGCCCGGCGCGGACGAGGAGACGCAGGTTGCCACGGGCTTCTGCCGCAACGCACCGAGCAACGACGACAACATGGGAAGCAACCGCGAGCAGTATCGCCTCGATGAGTTGGACGACGTGATTTCCACCACCTCGACGGTCTTCCTCGGCCTCACCGTCGGCTGTGCGCGTTGCCACGATCACAAGACCGACCCGATCAGCAGCGCGGATTACTACAGCTTGCTCGCGGTCTTCAACGGCACGGTGAAGCGCGGCGTGCCGAAGGAAAGCGACGACAAGGAGCGAGCGAAAGAAGTGGTCAGTCTGCAGGCGCTCATCGAGACGAAAGCCAAGGTGCCGCCCACCCATCTGCTTCGGCGCGGCAGCCTGCAAAACAAAGGGCCGGAAGTTCCGCCCGCAGTGCCGACCGTGCTGGCCGCGACCCCGCTGAAGTTCCCCGAACCCGCGGCAGACGCGAAGTCTTCGGGCCGACGCCGCGCGCTGGCCGAGTGGATCGCCGCGCCGGAAAACCCACTGACGTGGCGAGTTCTGGCAAACCGCATCTGGCAGCATCACTTCGGTCGCGGGCTGGTGGCCACGCCGAGCAACTTCGGTTTCAAGGGCGAGCGCCCGACGCATCCCGAGCTGCTGGATTTCCTCGCGGCCCGCTTGGTCGCGGAGGGAGGGCGGTGGAAGCCGGTGCACAAGCTGTTGCTAATGTCGGCGACGTATCGGCAGGCGGCGGGAGGGGAAAGTGTTCAGTATTCAGTGTCCAGTGTTCAGTCGGGGAAGCGACCGCCCGAAGGACGCCCCTCTGAACACTGGACACTGAACACTGAACACTCTCGGGCAAAAGCGCTCGACCCCGACAACACCCTCTTCTGGCGCATGAACCTCCAGCGCCTCGAAGCCGAGTCGCTGCGCGACAGCATTCTCTTCGTCAGCGGGAAGCTGAACCCCCAGCTAAGCGGCCCGGGCATCAAGCCGCGCATCCGCGCCGACCTGCTGCCTGCCAGCCAACGCAACAAGTGGCCCGTGCTCACCACCGAAGGGCCGGACCAATGGCGGCGCAGCGTTTACATCTACGTGAAGCGCCAATTGCTGATGCCCATGATGGAACTCTTCGACGCGCCCACGACCACGGACAGTTGCGCCGAGCGCACCCGCAGCGTCGTGCCCACGCAAGCACTCGTGCTCATGAACGACGAGTTCGTCGAGGACCAAGCCGGCTACCTCGCGCGGCGGGCGGCGATGGATTCGGGCGGCGAGTTGGCGAAGGCCATCGAGCGGATGCATTTGCTCGCACTCGCACGCGGGCCGTCGGCGGAGAAACTCAAGCAAGCCTCCGCGTTCATCAGCGCGCGTGAGTCTGCTTACGCGGCCGAAGCCGGCGCGAAGGAATCGCCGCGCCAGCGCGCGCTCACGGACCTCGCGCACGTGCTTTTCAACAGCAGCGAATTCATCACCATCGAATGAACCTTTCGCGCAGACAGATGCTTCAGATGAGCGGCGGCGGCTTCGGCGCACTGGCGCTGAATTCCCTGCTGCACGCGGATGGCGCGCTGGCGGCGACGCCTTCCACAAACCCGCTGGCCGCGCGCGCCGCGCACTTCGCGCCCCGGGCCAAGGCCGTCATTTTTCTTTTTATGTATGGCGGGCCGAGCCACGTGGACTTGTTCGACCCAAAGCCGGAGTTGGAGAAATGGCACGGCAAGGCGATTCCCGTGTGGAAGCCCGAGGACGCCTTCATGGGCCGCAAGACCCAAAACGTGGCGATGAAGAGCTACTACGAATTCGCCAAGCACGGGCGCGCGGGCGTGGACATCGCCTCGCCGTATCCGCTGCTCGCGCGGCACGCGGATGAGCTGTGTGTGATTCGCTCGATGCACGCGGAGAGCAACAACCACGGCCCGGCGCTCTTCCAGATGAACAGCGGTTTCATCCAAGCGGGCCGACCGAGCATGGGCTCGTGGGTGACTTACGGGCTGGGTTCGGAGAGTGAAAATCTGCCGGCCTTTGTCGTGCTGATGGATCATCAGGGCGCGCCGGTGAACGGCGCGATGAACTGGTCCAACGGCTTCATGCCCGCCGCGTTTCAAGGGGTGCCGTTCCGCGCCAGCGGCGATCCCATCGCCTACCTCACGCCGCCGAAAACCGTTTCCACCTCCCAGCAGCGCGCGCGACTCGACCTGTTGCGGGAGTGGAACGAGGCTTACGCCGCCGCGCATCCTGCGGAGAGCAGCCTGGCTGCGCGCATCGCGAGCTACGAACTGGCCTTTCGCATGCAGGTCAGCGCCGCCGAGTGCGTGAACGTCAACTCCGAGCCGGAATCCGTCCGCAAACTCTACGGACTCGACCGTCCGGTGACGGCGCACTTCGGGCGCAACTGCCTGCTCGCGCGGCGACTCGTCGAGCGCGGCGTGCGCTTCGTGCAGCTCTACAGCGGCGGCAACGCGGGGCTGAATGCCTGGGACGCGCACGATGATTTAAAGAAGAACCACGACCTGCACTGCGCCGAGACCGACCAGCCCATCGCAGCGCTGCTGCATGACTTGAAGACGACCGGCCTGCTCGACACGACGCTCGTCGTATGGGGCGGCGAGTTCGGCCGCTCGCCCGTGGCCGAGAACGGCAAGGGACGCGACCATCATCCCAAAGGTTTCACCATGTGGATGGCGGGCGGCGGCATCAAAGGCGGTGTGGTCCACGGCGCGACGGATGAGTTCGGCTACCGCGCCGTCGAGAAGCCCGTCTCCGTGCCCGACCTGCACGCGACGATGCTGCATCAATTGGGCTTGAACCACGAGCAGCTCACCTACCGCAACAGCGGTCGCGACTACCGGCTCACGGATGTGAGCGGTGAGGTCGTGCGCGAGTTGCTGGCGTGAGCCGGAAGGTGAGCGGACGAGCCGATGCGACGGCTGTGATTTGGATGGCAAACTGCCGGCAGGCTTTTACGCTCCGGCCATCTCATATGAAACGCATCGCCCATCTCGCTCTGCTCCTGCTCACCACCACCCTGCTCTCCGCCGCAGACAAGCCGCGTAAGCTCGTGCTCATCGCGGGCAAGCCCAGCCATCCGCCGGGCATGCACGAGTTTCGCGCGGGCTCGCTGCTCTTGGAGAAGTCGCTCCAGGGCGTGCCGGGCTTCAAGATTGAGGTCCACACCAACGGCTGGGTCAGCGACGAGAAGACTTTTGCCGACGCGGACGCGGTGGTGATTTACGCCGACGGCGGTGGTGGGCATCCCGCCGTGCAGGGCAATCATAAGGAAGTCCTCGGCGCGCTCATCAGGCGCGGCGTCGGCTTCGGTGCGATGCACTACGGCGTGGAGGTGGTGCCCACGCAGGCGGGTGCGGAGTTCAATGAATGGATCGGCGGCCACTACGCAAAGGACATTTCCGTGAACCCGATCTGGGAGCCGGATTACCAGAAGTTTCCCACGCACCCCATCACGCGCGGCGTCAAACCCTTTCAGACCAAGGACGAGTGGTATTTCAACATGAGCTTCCGCGAGGGTATGAAGGGCGTGGTGCCCATCCTCGTGGCCAAACCGAGCGACGCCACGCGCGACGGCCCGTATGTTTATCCGAGGGGGCCGTATCCGCACATTCAAGCCGCGAAGGGCCGCGACGAGATCATGATGTGGGCCGTGGAGCGGGCGGACGGTGGGCGGGGCTTCGGCTTCACGGGCGGGCATTTCCACGCGAACTGGGGCAACGACCAGCAGCGCAAAATTGTCTGCAACGCGCTGCTTTGGTTGGCCAAGGCCGAGGTGCCGAAGAACGGCGTCGAGTCGAAGGTGTCCGAAGCCGAGTTGAAGGATAACCTCGACCCGAAGCCAACGCCGAAAGCTCCGCAGCCCAAGAAGGTGGAGCCGAAACAGGAGAAGAAGTAGCGCACTTCCGCACTCAGCGCGGTTGCGCCGGCTTGAGCGCAGGATCGCTTAAGTCCAGCCGGTATAGCATCTGGTTGTAGTCGTAACGCGGCGTGGGTGTGGGCTTGTTCGCGAACTGCATTGTGTAAGTGCCCTCGAAGAACAGGTGCGGCGATCCCTCCGACGTGAACTCAATGTGCAGGCGCGGGTTGTAGAACGTATAGTTGTCGTGGCTCAACACCTTCACCGCCGTGTCCCACGGGCCGGTTGGCACGTCGGCCTCCGCATACCACAGCTCACCGAAGGCAGACGGCTTGCCAAACGTCTGCATGAAAACCGTCACCCATTTCTTCCGCCACGGATGCCACGCGATGGAACCCGAGTGGGGCTTCACCGTTTCGCCGTTGCTGCTCGTCAGGCTCGCTTGCGGCATTAACACCTCCCACATATTCGCATCCTGCCATGCCTCGAACGTCGCCGGGCATCGCAGCGTGGGGAAGGGATTGCCGAAGAGCAGCCACTCTTTCCCCGCCGCGTCCTTCCACGACACGGGATGCCCTTCGGGAATCGGTGGGGGTTTCGGTGCGTCGTCGGATTTCGTCCACACCGTCTTGAGCTTCTCGAAAATGGCCTTCTCCTCGTTCCACACTGCAAGACTCCAGTCGTAAATTTCCAGCGGCGGCTTGATTTTCATGTAGGCGCAGACGAGGCGCGGAGTGCTGGAAGCGTCGGGCACGCTCGCGAGGCCCGTCACCCAAGTCGGCCCGCTGCCGGGCATCGTCGCGATGCTGCGCGGTGCGCCGTTGGCGTTGGTGAAATACGCGAGGGGGAAGTTCAGCGGCGGCTCCAACTTCACGGCGGGCCGCACCAGTGTGGTCGCCCCCGTGCCGTGGAAAATGCCGAGCGGGTATTTCGCCAGCGTGGTGTCGCCCCAAAACCAGAAGAGCCGCCCACGATGCACCGCGTTCTGCACGGAGTCCTGCCCGACGAGGCCCGACTCCCGCCAGTCGCCCGCGAGACCGAGCTTCTGGCTTTCCGCGAACAACCCCGCGCCCGTCAGCCGCCCGACTCGCTGCGCGACAATGGTGCGCTTCACCTCCACTCGTAGCGACTTGCCCGGCTCCGGCGTGAGCCGCACCCCGCGGATCCCGAAGCCGTCCGCCTTCACCTCGTAGCCATGGCCGTGCACCTCGAACCACATCTCGCGCCCCATCAACTCCGGCAGATCAAAGGCGATATTGCCCGCGTTGTCCGAGACAAACCGCGCGCTGTGTGTCGTGCGCAACTCCACCAGCGGCACCGGCCAGCCCGTGCGCTCCTCGACAATTTCAATCCGGCTAAAGCAGCCCGGCATCGGTTCGGAGGTGCCAGCGATCGCGGCCCAACCCAGCGAGAGCAGAGAGCACGGGAGCTTCATGGGATGAAGACTACCGGAAAGAAAAACGCCGCGCCAGTTGAACGGTGCGGCGTCGCTGAAGTGAATTGGCTTAGGACAATTTGGCCATGTTCTTCGCCCCGTTCACCGTTGAGTTCACGCGCAGGCGCAGGCCGTTGAGGCGGATGAAGCCGGTGGCGTCGTCCTGGTTGTAGGCCTTGGTCGGGTCAGCCTCCATCGTGGCGATGTGCGGGTTATACATCGAAAACTGGCTCTTGCGGCCGGCGACGTAGAGGCCGCCCTTGTAGAGCTTCACGCGCACCGTGCCGGTGACGTTCTTTTGCGACTCCTCGACGTAGGCCTGAAGCGCGAGCCGCTCGGGCGCATACCAGAAGCCGTTGTAAACGAGCTCGGCATACTTCGGAATCAACGCGTCGCGCTGGTGCATGACTTCGCGGTCCATCGTGAGGCTTTCCATCTGGCGGTGCGCGTAATGCAGGATGCTGCCGCCGGGCGTTTCATACACGCCGCGGCTCTTCATGCCCACGAAACGGTTCTCGACCATGTCGACGCGGCCGACGCCGTGTTTGCCGCCGAGCTTGTTGAGCGTCCGCATGACTTGCAGCGGCGTGAGCTTCTTCCCGTTCACGGCCACGCAGTCGCCCTTCACGAAGTCGAGCGTGACGAATTCGGGCTTGTTCGGCGCGTCCTCGGGCAGCACGGAAAGCGTAGTGAAGTAATCACGGTTCTTCTTCGGGTCGAAACTGTCATACCAAGGGTCTTCGAGGATGCCGGCCTCGTAGGAAATGTGCAGGAGGTTGCGATCCATCGAGTAAGGCTTCTTCGCGCTGGCTTGCACGGGGATGCCCTTCGCGGCGCAGTAATCAATCATCTGCTGGCGGCCGGGGAAGTCCTTGCGATACCGCTCATCGCGCCACGGGGCGATGATCTGCAAGCTGGGCGCGAGCGCGGCGGCGGTCAG
>VHDH01000149.1 GCA_016871445.1 Verrucomicrobiota bacterium
AATCGGGCAAGAACCTCAGTAGTGCAATCTCGAACCGTAAGTCCTTGGTGAGGAAATTGGAGCGAGCGAAGGGATTCGAACCCTCGACATTCACCTTGGCAAGGTGACGCTCTACCAGACTGAGCTACGCTCGCTTCCGTTAGAAGAGCGCCGAAAGACTATGCATGGGCGTTGTCATTGCAAGCGGAGATTTCTCCGTCCCGTCCCTCGGCCAAGCACGCAATCCAAGCGCGAGATTGCTTTGAGCAGCGAAGGCAGGCGTGACAGAGTGTCGCTGCTACGAGCCAAATGACTGCGCCACCACGCCTTGCCGTTACGATGGGCGACCCCGCCGGGGTCGGGCCGGAGGTGTGCCTGCGGCTGTTAGCCGAAGCGGATCTGGCCAAAATTTGTGCACCCATCATTTTTGGGGACGCTTCGGTGCTGCGCGCTTGTGCGGCGAAGACCGGCTTACCATTTCGTGCGCCAGTCCTCGCGGCGGTGGATTGGCTGACAAATCACACAGCCCTGACCGGGCCAGCGATACTGGATCTCGGGGTGATCGGGTTAGATGCATTCCAGCCCGGCGAGATCAACGCTCTGACTGGCCGCGCGGGTTATACCTATGTGACCCGGGCCATTGATGCTGCGCTTGCGGGGCAAGTCAGTGCCGTCGTGACGGCACCGCTAAATAAGGAGGCCATGAACCTGGCCGGCCTTAAGTTTCCCGGGCACACCGAGATTTTTACTGTTCTCACTCAAGCCCCGCGCGCGTGCATGATGCAATTTTCGGAGGAGATTACCTGCTCATTTGTCACAGCTCACTGTGGTTACTCGGAGGTGCTGAAGCTGTTGACTACGGAGCGCATTCTGGAGGTGATTGAGTTGACCGCCGCCGGGCTGGAGCGCATTCGTCGGCGCAAACCTAGGCTCGCCGTGTGTGGGCTTAATCCGCACGCGGGCGAGCACGGCCTGTTCGGCGAGCGCGAGGAAGAACGCATGATCGTGCCCGCCATCGCGGCCGCGCGGGCGAAGGGGATCGACGTGGAAGGCCCGTTGCCGCCGGACACCGCGTTTTTGCCAGCGAAACGCCGCGACACGGACGGCTTCATTTGCATGTATCACGACCAGGGGCATATCCCATTGAAGGCGCTGGCCTTCGACTCAGCGGTGAACACGACGTTGGGCTTGCCCATTATTCGTACGAGCGTGGATCACGGGACAGCGCTGGACATTGCTTGGCAAGGCAAGGCCAGTCCCGGCAGCTTGTTCGCCGCCGTTCGGCTGGCGGTGAAGTTGAGCGAACGTCGCTGAAGGCCGAGCCGCGCCTTCGCCAACTGACCGGGCAGGTATGAGTTGACCTGCGCGTGATCGACCCTTACAACTTCCGCTTTGAAGACGAAGCCCGCCCACCTAAACCAGTTCACCGCCGCCGTGCTCGCGGTGGTGATGACGGCGATGGGCTGGTTCCTCCGTAGCGAGACAGCGCACGATTTTCTGCACGTCCATGCGACCGCCGCTCAACTCGCACGCTCGAGCGCGGCGCAGCTCGCGCGGGAGGGGAAAGCCGTTGTCACGCAAACGCCTCGCTGGTTGAAGGTCGTCGCCGCTCCGGCGGAAACGCCCGTGCCTGCTCCTGCGGGCCCACATCAGCATCGCAGCTTCGCTTTTGATTCCCTTGCCAGCGGCGGTTGGAGCGGCCTCTTCGCTCCTGTGGAAGTGCCGGTGCCGAATTTGACGGCAGTCACAGTTGCTCCGTCATTCCTCTCTGCCGAACCGCACGGCTCCGCATGGCTGCTTGCTCCGGGTCGCGCCCCGCCGATACGCAGTTAAGCAATCCCGCTTGAAGCAGCACGGCGGCCGGTGCGCACCCATTCATCGCGCACCGCATTTCCGGGCAACCAACGCCCCGGCTTTTCCTTCAAGCAGGGTTCCTCCTTTCCACAAGTTCGCGACGGACTCGCCGTCGCTGGGCCGTTGGGTTCCCGGATGAACCGTTACTCTTATGCTCTCTCAGTCGCAGTCACTCATTGCTCGTTCGTTCACTGGCGTTGGCAGCCTCCTCGGCGTTACCACCGCGCTCGCGCAAACCGCCGCGCCCGCCCTCACTAACGCACCGCTCACGCGCTTGCCCGACGTCATCGTCGGTGGTCGCGCGGACGACCTCACCGGCATCGCGGCCTCGGCCACGCAGGGCACGGTGGGCTTGGACCACCTGCGTGCGCGGCCGTTGCTCCGGCCCGGCGAATTGCTCGAGACCGTCCCCGGCGTCATCATCACGCAGCACAGCGGCGCAGGTAAGGCCAACCAGTATTACCTGCGCGGCTTCAACCTCGACCACGGCACCGACTTCGCCACCTCGCTCAACGGGATGCCGGTGAACCTCCCCACGCACGGGCACGGTCAAGGTTACACGGACCTGAATTGGATTATCCCTGAGCTGGTGACGCGCATTGACTATCGCAAGGGCCCTTACGCGGCGCAGGACGGCGACTTCGCCTCAGCGGGTGTGGCCGACATGACTTACGCCACCTCGCTGCCGCAATCGCTATGGCAGGTGGCGGGCGGCAGCTTCGGCTACGCACGCGGCGTCTTCGCGTCCGCACCGAAGCTGGGCGATGGCACGTTGCTCTACGGGATGGAACTCATGCATCACGACGGCCCGTGGGAGCAGCGCGAGAATTTTTGGAAAGGCAACGGCGTGGTCCGCTACAGCGTTGGCGACGATGCCCTCGGCTGGAGCGTGCTAGGCTTCGCCTATCGTGGCGAGTGGACCGGCACGGACCAAATCGCGCAGCGCGCGCTCACGGGCAACAACGCCGTTCCCGGCGGCTTCAGGGTGGGCCGCTTTGGCACGCTGGACCCGACCACCGGCGGCACTTCGCAACGCTACGGCGCGCAGGCCGAGTGGCATCGCAGCGGCGGCAACTCCACCTCACGCCTGCTGGCTTACGCCTACTACTACGACCTCGACCTGTTCTCGAACTTCTCCTACTTCCTCAACGACCCGACCGACACGACGCCCGACCAGTTCGAGCAGGTGGACCAGCGCATCACCGCCGGCATCAAGGCGAGCCACGAGTGGACCACGACGCTCCTCGGCCGCGAATCAGAAAATAGCGCCGGCCTTCAGTTCCGCAACGACGTCATCCGCAACAGCCTGAACACGGCCACCGCGCGGGTCCGTACGAGCACGACCCGCAGCGACAACATTTGGCAGACGAGTGCGTCGCCGTATTTAGAGAACAAGACCCAGTGGGCGGAGAAGCTCCGCACCGTCGTCGGCGCGCGGGCGGATTTGTATCGCTTCGACGTGGCCAGCCAGGACGCCCGGAACTCCGGGACTATCACCGACTTTCTGGCCAGCCCGAAGGCCAGCGTCATCTTCGGTCCGTGGGCGAAGACGGAGATTTACTTGAACGGCGGGATGGGCTTCCACAGTAACGACGGCCGCGGCGCGACCTCGACCATTGACCCCGCAACCGGCAACGCCGCGAGCAAGGTGGACCCGCTCGTCCGTACGTTCGGCGCGGAAGTGGGCGTGCGCACCACCTGGGTGCCGGGCTTGCAAAGCACGTTCTCTGCGTGGTGGCTGGACATTGACTCCGAGCTGCTCTTCGTCGGCGATGCAGGCACGACCGAGGCCAGCCGTCCGAGCCGTCGCTACGGCCTGGAGTTCGCCAACTACTACACGCCAACGAGATGGCTCACGCTCGACGCCGACGTGTCCGTCTCGCAAGCGCGCTTCCGCGACCGCGACCCGGCGGGGCAGCACATTCCCGGTGCCATCGAGACAGTCGTCGCAGCGGGCATCGCCGTGCATGACTTGAACGGCTTCTTCGGCAGCCTGCGCCTGCGCTACTTCGGCCCGCGCTCGCTCATCGAGGACAACAGCGTGCGCTCGACCGCTTCCGCGCTGGTGAACTTGCAGGCGGGTTACGCCTTCAACGCGAACTGGAAGCTGACGGTGGACGTGTTCAACCTCCTCGACCGCAAGGCCAGCGACGTGGAGTATTACTACGAGTCACGCCTGCGCGGCGAAACCATCAACCCCAACCCAGCGCTCAACGGCGGCTACAACGACATCCACCTGCACCCGGCGGAACCCATCGGCGTGCGCGTGGCCTTGAGCGGCACATTCTAAGTCACGGCAGAAGCGAGCGCCCGCACCTAGTGGGCAATCGCACGTTCGGGGCTGCCGGCCCTGCCAGACGGAACAGATGCCAGAATTTTGCCCGTCCTAGTGACGTCCATTTCGCCATCATGCGCCTCGTTCTCGCCGCCCTCGCCTGCACATCGTCCCTCGCATTTGCCGCCGACGGGAACTGGCCGCGCTGGCGCGGACCAAAGGACAACGGCAGCACGGACACGGGCACATACCCCGTGAAGTTCGCCGCCGATTCCGGCTGGCTATGGAAGACGCCGCTGCCCGGCAAGGGCTGCTCTACACCCATAGTTTGGAACCAGACCATCTACGTCACCGCGCCGGTCGAGGGGAAAGACGCGTTGCTGGCGTTTGACTGGGATGGCAAGCCGCTGTGGCAAACCGTTTTCAAAGCGGAAAAACCAGGCAAACATCGCAACGGCTCCGGCTGCAACTCTTCGCCGGTCACAGACGGCAATCTCGTCTTTACTTACTTCAAGAGTGGCCAACTCGCGGCGGTGGACTTCGCCGGCAAGGTCCGATGGCAGGCGAATCTCACCGAGCGCTTCGGCAAGGACACGCTTTATTGGGACTACGGCACCTCGCCCGTGCTCACCGAGCGTGATGTGGTCGTGACGCTGATGCACCACGGCGAGTCATGGCTGGCGGCGTTTGACAAGACCACCGGCACGCAACGCTGGAAAATCTCCCGCAACTACACGACGCCTACCGAGAACGACCACAGTTATGCCACGCCCATCGTCACGCACCACGCAGGCAAGGAAACGCTCTTAGTCTGGGGCGCAGAACATCTCACCGCTCACGACGCGACGGACGGCAAAATCTTATGGTCCTGCGGCGACTTCAATCCCGAGGGCAACCGCAACTGGGTGGCCGTCTCCTCGTTTATCCTCGCGGGTGACATGGCGGTCGTACCCTACGGGCGTGGCGCGCGCCTGCACGGCATCAAGCTCGGCGGCGGCGGCGACGTGACCGCGTCCCACCGTGCGTGGCAGCGGAAGGACACCGGGACGTTTGTGCCCTCGCCCGTCGAGCACGCGGGAAAGGTCTATCTCGTGCGTGACCGCGGCGAAGTCGAGTGCCTCGAACCGACCACCGGTAAGACCCTGTGGTCCGGTGCACTGCCCAAGAGCGGCGCGAACTACTACTCATCCCCCACCCTTGCGGACAGGAAAATCTACGCGGCCCGCGAGGACGGCATCATCTTTGTCGCCACTGCGGACGCGAAGTTCGATGTGCTGGCCGAGAACAACATGGGCGAGCGCATCATCGCCTCGCCCGTGCCCGTGGCGAACCGCCTGCTGCTGCGCGGCGAAAAACATCTCTTCTGCATTGCTGCCAAGTAGGCCGTTCAACCCGCGCCGAAACGAAACAGTTTGGCCGCATTTCCCCCGAGCAACTTGGCCTGTGCTTCTGCGGTGAGAAAACTCAGCAGCCCGGCCAGCCGCTCGCGCTCACGGCGGTAGGACTCCGCCGTCGCCTTCTCGTCGAAGCCGCCGCCGTAGATGAGGCGGTCAGGACCGAAAGCGTCGGCTAGTCGGCGCAGGACGCGTGGTAGCTCGGCGGCTTCCTTCGAAGCGGGCGCGGGCAGGGAGGAGAGCTTCATCACCACGTTCGGAAAGTCAGCCCAGCGGAGGATTCGGTCGTTGTGCTCGGGCTTCGCATCAAACGGCCGGCCCAGGTGGTCCACGATGACGCGCGTTTGCTTAAACTCGCGGATGAGCGGCTCGAAGCCGGCGGCGTGCTCAGGGATGAAGTGGAGTTGCATCGCAAGGCCGTGATCGCCCGCCAGCTGCCACAAGCGACGCAACTCAGACTTGCCGAAGGGCGGCAGGCGGACGGGCTGATAGGCGTGGATGCGCGCGGTGACGACGGGCAGCCGCTTGGCGAGCTCGGGCAACTGCTCTATCGATCCGGGCCGGTCTGCGAAGACGAGCACGGTGCCCTTGAGCCGGCCCTTGCCGACCGCGAGGCAGTGTTCGAGGTAGCGGTGGTCGTCCTGATACGGCTCGGGGTGCACGACCACGGCGAAGTCCACGCCCGCGCCATCCATGAGCTTAAGCAGAAACTCTGGCGTCGTGGGTTGCTCCGGCTGGTAAGTGCCGCGCGGGTGATAGGGAAAACGTGCGTCGGCTTTTCCCGCGAAGCAATGCGTGTGCGTGTCTACGATGGGCGGGCGCTTTGCCCCAGCAGCGGCAACCGGAAAGGCGGAGCAAGCGGCAGCCATCGCCAAAAACTCCCGGCGGTCCACCGTGTCATGGACTGCGGCGGCAAGCGGAGCGCGACG
>VHDH01000150.1 GCA_016871445.1 Verrucomicrobiota bacterium
GACCACAAGGGGGACCTCGACCTCGAACGCTTCAAGTCGCTCGACGCCGTGAAGCGCGACGCGAAGGTGTGGTTGCAAGTGGAAGAACAACTCGAACTCGGGGAGATGCCGCCGAAGGACAAGCCGCAGCTCTCCGCCGCGCAGAAGGCCAAGCTTGTCGCCTGGGTGCGCGGCACCCTGCATGACATGGCGTTGGCCAGCGCTGGAGACCCCGGCCCCGTCGTGCTGCGCCGGCTCTCGAACGCGGAATACACCTACACCGTGCGCGACCTTACCGGCGTCGAGACGCTGAATCCGACAAGAGAGTTCCCCGTGGACGGCGCGGCTGGCGAGGGCTTCTCCAACACGGGTGCGGCGCTCGTCATGTCGCCCGCGTTGCTCACCAAGTATCTCGATGCGGCGAAGGATCTCGCCGCCCATGCGGTGCTACTGCCGGACCGTGTCGCCTTCTCGCCCAGCACTTCGCAGCGCGACTGGACGGAGGAACGGCTAGCGGCCATCCGGGAGTTTTACGCGCGCTACACCGTGAAGGGCGGCGGCTCGGCCGTGAACTTGCAGGGCATCAAGTTCGACACCAAGGACGGCGGCGTGCTGCCGCTGGAAAAATATCTGGCGGCGACGTTGGAGCTTCGCGCCGCCCTTGCCTCCAACGGGGGTGAGGGAGCGTCGGCGAACAAGTTGACTTCGCAGATTGCCGCGCTCGCCATCAAACACGGCCTCAACGCCAGATACCTTACCACCTTATGGACCGCGTTGAATGACTCGCAGCCCTCGCTCGTGCTGGATCTCATCCGCACGCAATGGCGCGCCGCGAAGCCCGCCGATGCGCCCGCGCTCACCGCGAGCATCGCGCAGTGGCAGCGGGCCTTGTGGCGCTTCACGACGGTCGGCCACATCGGCAAGCGCAACGGCCCGAGTGCGTGGCAAGTCCCTGTCGTTCCGCTCGCCGCCGCGCAGGAAGTCCGCGTAAAACTCCCCGCGCCATCCAGCGGCAACGAAATCACGCTCTATCTGCTGGCTTCGGATGCTGGCGACGGCAACGAGCACGATTTTGCCGTCTGGGAAAACCCGCGCCTCGTCGCCCCGGGACGGCCCGACCTTCACCTGCGCGACGTGCGCGAAGCGGTGCTGACGTTCCAAACTCAGCGCGAGCGCGTCGCGGCGAGTGTGACGAAGTGTCTGGCCGCGGCGGACGAAGCCAGCGCGTTGCCCGATCGCAGCGGCCTTGCCCAACTCGCGGCCAAACACGGCGTCGATGCGCCTTTGCTCGCTGCGTGGCTGGATTATCTCGGCCTTGGCGGCGGTCCCGTGCGCGTGACTTCGCACCTGACCAAGAAGCTGGAGAGTGCGAACAATTACGACTTCATCAAGGGCTGGACCGGGGCGGATGCGTTGAGCGTGCTCGCCAATTCCTCCGACAACGCCGTCCGTATTCCCGGCCACATGAAGCCGCACAGTGTGGGCGTTCACCCCTCGCCGAAGCAGCGCGCGTGCGTCGGCTGGAACAGTCCGGTGACGGCGACCGTGCGCGTCGAGGCGGTCGTGCAGCCCGTCCATTCCGAGTGTGGCAACGGCGTGACGTGGTCGCTCGAACTCCGGCGCGGCGGCACGCGCCAGCGCTTCGCCGCCGGCATCGCACAGGGGCCGAAGGAAGTAAAAGTCCCGCCCGTGGAAAACCTCGCGGTCCAGCCTGGCGACTTGATCTCGCTGCTCGTCGGCCCGCGCGATGGCAACCATTCGTGTGACATGACGGCGGTGTCGTTGGACATCAAAACCACCGACGGCAAGCAGTGGAACCTCGGCCGCGACGTCTCGCCGAACATCCTCGCCGGCAATCCGCACGCGGACAACCTGGGCCATCCCGCCGTGTGGCATTTCTACAGCGAGCCCGATGCGGGCGGCGGCGCGGACTCCATTGTCCCAGCCGGTTCGCTGCTGGCCAAGTGGCGCGCCGCCACGGACGCGGCGGAGAAGTTGCGGCTCGCCGAGGCGTTGCAGAAGTTGTTGGCGAGCGGCCCGGCCGGTCTCGCGAAGGATGCACCCGACGCCGCGCTTCACCGCCAACTCACGGCGTTAGGCGGGCCTCTATTCAAGAGCCAGCCTCCCAGCAGCCGCCGAGGCGAGGAGGCGGGTTCTTCCACCAACACAGTTCGTCCCGTTGCCTCAGCGGTTGGATGGGCGCTTGACCCCACACTCTTCGGCAAACACCCGGACGGCTCCGTGCTGCCCGCCGCGAACCTCTGCGTCCGCGCGCCTGCCCTCCTTGAAGTGCGTCTGCCCGCCGACTTGGTCGAAGGTTGTGAGTTCGTCGCCACCGCGACGTTGCATCGCGAGACCGGGGCCGAGGGCAGCGTGCAAATGCAGGTGCTCACGACCAAGCCCGCCGGCGCCAGTGGCCTCGCGGCAGGCGCGGCGAAGGAACTCGGCGGCAAGAGCACCTGGTCCGACGGCGAGCGCCCCGTCGGTTCTGACACACCGATTCTGGTTCGCGATGGCAGCGGGGCGCGAAAACGCACCGAGTCCGCGCTCGAACAGTTCCGCCAGCTTTTTCCTGCCGCGCTTTGTTACACGAAGATTGTGCCGGTCGACGAGGTGGTGACGCTCACGCTGTATTATCGCGAGGACGACCAGCTCCGCCGCCTGATGCTCGACCCCGCGCAAACCGCCGAGCTGGACCGGCTGTGGGCGGAGCTGCACTTCGTCAGCCACAGCCCGCTCAAGTTGGTCGAAGCCTTCGAGCAACTCTGGCAATACGCCACGCAGGACGCCGACCCGAGCGCCTTCACGCCAATGCGCGAGCCCATCAAGCAGCGCGCCGAGGCCTTCCGCGCCGAGTTGCTGGCTGCCGAGTCCAGGCATGTGCAAGCCGTGCTCGACTTCGCCCCGAGAGCCTGGCGGCGTTCCTTGACCCGAACGGAACAGGACGAGTTGCGTTCGCTCTATCAGAAGCTCCGCACGCAGGAGCTGCCGCACGACACCGCGCTCCGCATGACGCTCGCCCGCGTGTTCGTGTCGCCAGCCTTCCTCTACAAGTCCGAGCAACCCGCCCCGGGCAAAAAATCCGCGCCCGTGAGCGACACGGAACTCGCCATCCGGTTGAGTTACTTCTTGTGGTCGTCCGCGCCGGACGCGGAATTGGCGGCGCTCGCGGCGGCTGGCAAACTCCGCAATCCCGAGGTGCTCGCGGCCCAGACACGCCGGATGCTCGCCGACGCGCGGGTGCGGCGGCTGGCCGTGGAATTCGGCACGCAGTGGCTGCACACGCGCGACCTCGACACGCTCGACGAGAAAAGCGAACGGCACTTCCCCACGTTCAAGTCCGTGCGCGGCGCGCTCAACGAGGAGCCGATCCGCTTCTTCACCGACCTTTTCCAGCGCGACGGCTCGGTGCTGGCGCTGCTCGATGCTGACTACACGTTCGTGAACTCGACGCTGGCAAAGCACTACGGTTTAAGTGGTGTGAAGGGCGACGATTGGCTGCGGGTGGATGGCGTGCGCAAGCAGGGACGCGGTGGCGTGCTGGGCTTCGGCGCGACGCTCGCAAAACAAAGTGGCGCGTCTCGCACGAGTCCGATTCTGCGCGGCAATTGGTTGAGCGAAACGTTGCTGGGCGAAAAGCTGCCGCGCCCGCCCAAGGGGGTGCCCGTCCTGCCCGAGGAAGCCCCCGCCGGCCTGACCGAGCGCGCGCTCATCGAGCGGCACAGCAGCGACCCGAAGTGCGCCGGATGCCACGCGCGGATTGACCCGTTCGGCTTCGCGCTCGAGCGTTATGACGCCATCGGGCGGCTGCGCGCGAAGGACGCCGCCGGATTACCGATTGACTCGCGCACCCGCACGGCGGACGGGGTGGAACTTGACGACATCGATGGTTTGCGCACCTACCTGCTCACCCGGCGGCGCGAGGCCTTTGAGCGGCAGTTCTGCCGGAAGCTGCTGGGCTTCGCGCTCGGCCGCAGTGTGCAGTTGAGCGACCAGCCGCTGCTGGACGAGATGTTGAAGCAGCTCACCGCGAACGAACACCGCGTCGGCCTCGCCGTCCAAATGATAGTGCGCAGCCCGCAGTTCCATGATATACGCGGACGTGACCAAGTTGCGGCCGAATAACTTTTCAAACCTATGAGCACTCATCACTTCAACCGCCGCGCCTTCTTGCGCGGAATCGGCGTCACCATGGCTCTGCCGTGGATGGAATCCTTCAACGTCTGGGGCGATGAACCCACGAAGAACAAGCCGGCGAGCGAAGCGCCCGTGCGCCTGGCCGTCGTCTTCTCCGGCAATGGCTTTCACTCGAAGGAATGGTGGGCCAAGGGCGAAGGCAAGGCGATGGAACTGGGCCGCGTGCTCACGCCGCTGGCCGACTTCCGCGAGAAGCTGACCTTCGTGCGCGGCCTGTATCACGAGGAGGCGCGCAAGGGAAACATCCACAGCTCGCAGACGGGCAACATGCTCTCGGGCGCGCCCATCGCGAGCGGTGGCGAGATTCGCTCCGGCACGAGCTTCGACCAGTTGCTCGCGCAGACTTACGGACGCTCAACGAAAGTGCCAAGCCTCGTGCTGGGCTGCGAGCACTCGAACCCATCCGTCCACAAGAACTACTCGATGCTCTACAGCTCGCACATCTCGTGGAGTTCACCCACCACCCCGACCCCGCTGGAGCTTTACCCCGCGCTGGCGTTCGATCGCTTGTTCAAGGACGCCGCCACGCCGGGCGACAAGAGCGTGCTGGATGCCGTCCTCGCCGATGCCAGCAGCCTGCGCCGCAACATCAGCCCCGCCGACCAGCGCAAGCTCGACGAATACCTCGACTCCGTGCGCGATGTGGAAAAGCGCATCGAAAACGCCGGCCAGCGCGGCGAAGTGCAGGGCTGGCGGCCCACGCTCGCGAAGCCAGACATCGCGCGTCCCGCCGACGGCATCCCGCAGGACATCGGCGAGCACATGCGGCTCATGTGCGACCTCCTCGTGCTCGGCTTCCAGACCGACACCACGCGCATCACGACGCTCAAGCTGAACAACGACCACAGCGCGCTGCGGTTCCCCAACCTCCCGAGCGTGCAGCAAAAGGGGAACGGCATTGACTACATGATTCACCACCTGCTCTCGCACAGCGACGGCGAGGACTGGCTGAAAGTGAACCAGTTCTTCATGGAACAACTCGCCTACCTCGCGCGCAAAATGGATGCGATCCAAGAAGGCCCGCGCACGTTGCTCGACAACACCATGCTCATGCACTGCTCCAGCATGATGGCCGGCGCGCGCCACGATAACGACCAGCTTCCCGTGGTGCTGCTCGGCGGCGCGGGCGGCCGGCTCAAGGGCGGGCGCGCGCTCGACTACAAGGACAAGCCCGACCGCCAGCTCTGCCGCCTTTTCCTGTCCATGATGGACAAAATGGACGTGCGCCCGAAGACCTTCGGCGACGCAAAAGCGCCGCTGGCGGAGGTGTGATCTGGGCGCTCGCTGGGTAACCTGATGCCGACGGAAAGCTTCACAAGATTCGAAGCTTTCGAGCGGCTAGCGGTGCCGTTGAAGGTGGCGGCATCACGTCGTTCGTTTCCTTCGATGTCACGCGCGCCCACAGCTCGGATTTCTTCAGGTCGCGTGGGACGATGGCTGCGGAACTGCCGTGCTTCGCCAGCGCGCCCTCCGCCACGTCGAGCCGGAGCTTGGCCTTGCGCGCCTTCTCGTCCGGCCCATGGCAGGCGTAACAGTTGTCGGAGAGGATCGGGCGGATGTCGCGGTTGAAATCAATCTTGCGCGGCGCGGCGGAGGCCGGCGCGAGGGTCGCGAGCCAGACCGCCGCGGCGAGGCCGCTCCAGACGAGACGAATCGGTGTCATAGACAGAGCTTTCGACTTGGCTGGGAAAAACGCCATTCAGAAAGCACCCCGCACCAGAAAATGGGGCGCAAAATGTTTAAGCGGGCGCGCGGTTGCACCCGTCCAAGGCCGGAGATTTTTATGCGTCATTCGCCGCTCATAGCGCTCGGTCTGTTGGCGTGGCTGGGGGCCGCCGTCAGACTGGGCGCCGCTGACCTCCGCGGCTTTACCCAAGCCCATTGCATCGAGTGCCACGGCGGGGAAGTGACCAAAGGTGGGCTGGATTTGACCAAACTGAAGCTGGAACCCGGCATCCAAGAGAACTTTGCCCGCTGGGAAATGGTCTTCGACCGCGTGGCCAAGGGCGAAATGCCCCCGAAGAAAAGTGCGCAGCCGCCCGCGGAGGGGCGGGCAACGTTTGTGAAGTCGCTCGGTGGCGAACTGCACGCCGCGTCGCTGGCCCGCCAACGTGTGGACGGCCGTGTGCTCGTGCGCCGGCTGAATGTCACAGAATACGAGACCACGCTCCGCGACCTGCTGGGCCGGCAGGTGGCCGTGAAGGACCTGCTGCCGCCCGACGAGACGGCGGCGGGCTTCGACAAGGTGA
>VHDH01000151.1 GCA_016871445.1 Verrucomicrobiota bacterium
GCCGCCGCCCCCAAGCGCCCGAACATCCTCCTCATCTACTCGGACGACCAGTCCTACAAAACCGTCGGCTGCTACCCCGAGTCGTTCCCGTGGGTGAAGACGCCGAACATTGACCGGCTCGCGGCCTCGGGCGTGCGCTTCCATGCGGCTTATCTTGGCGCGTGGTGCATGCCGTCGCGCGCGGCGATGCTCACCGGCCATCACCCGCACGGCGTCGAGAGCATGCGGATGGAGGGCAAGTATCCCGCCAGCGCCTACGACCCGAAGCAATGTCCGTTCTGGCCCGCCGTCTTTCGGCAAAACGGCTACCACACCGCGCAAATCGGCAAGTGGCACACAGGCGTGGATGCGGGCTGGGGCCGCGATTGGGACCATCAGATTGTTTGGAACCGCCCGCTGCATCCAGAAAACGCGGGCGCTTACTACGAGCGGCAACTCGTCGCGCGCGACGGCAAGGAGGAATGGGTGGATGGTTATCCCGCCGACAACTATACGCAATGGACCGAGGACTACATCCGCGGCAAGACACGCGCGGCGGACAAGCCGTGGTTCCTCTGGCTGTGCTATGGCAGCATTCACGGTCCCTCCAAGCCCGCCGCGCGGCACAAGGGCCTTTACGCGAACGCCGAGGTGCCCGTGCCCAAGGACATTTTCCCGCCGCGCCCCGGCAAGCCCGATTATCTCAACCAAACGCAAGCGTGGGCGAAAGGCCCCGATGGCACGCCCATCGCGGGCAAGAGCGGCGAGACGTTCGGCGATACCAGCAAGCAGCAGCGACAGACCTTTGCCGGCTTCGTGCGGCAGATGAATGAATGCGTGCCGGCGATTGACGAGGGCGTGGGCAAGCTCATGGCCGCGTTGCGCGAGACGGGCCAGCTCGAAAACACCATCATCATCTACACCGCTGACCAGGGCTTCGGCATGGGTGAGCACGGCTTTCGCACGAAGCTCGGCCCTTACGACGCCACGTATCGCTCGCCGCTCATCATCGCGCAGCCCGGCCTCACGCCGTCAGGCCAAGTTTGCAACGTGCCGGTGAACGCGCCTGACCTCGTCGCGACCTTCGCCGCGCAGGCCGGGGTGAAAATCCCGTGGGCCATGCACGGCCGCGACCTGACGCCGCTCCTGAAAAACCCCGCCGCCGCATGGCCGCACCCGTGCCTCTATGAATTCACCGGTCACCACTACGGCTCCAGCGTGGCCAAACTGGCGAAGGAAGAACCCGACAAGGCGATTTACAACAACGTCCCGTGGTATGCCGCCGTAGTGCAGGACGGTTGGAAGCTCATCCACTACTTCAAGCCCGGCACCGGCGACGAACTTTACGACTTGAAGTCCGACCCGGACGAACTCACCAACCGCATCGCCGCGCCCGAGGCGAAAGAGCGGCTGGAGAAACTGCGCGTGGCGTTAAAGGCGGAGCTGGAGCGGACGCAGGCGGGGTTTACAGCGCGTCAGTAGCAAGTTCATTGTTTGATTTGTCCATTGCCTGATCCGTTTCGGGTGGGCGCAATCACGACATCGCTTTACTTAAGGGATGAAAAACCGACCCGTTTCGGAACGAGAGTGCGATCTGTGAGCGAGCGGCGCCAGCACTCCGCGCCCGAAGATACCTGTTTCCTCCGCCCTAAATCCGTGGCAAAAATTTCGCCCTGACCTAAATGAAAAATCTCGCTCACTGGACGCTCACGCTGTTGGGCTGCGCACTGCTCACGCTCAAGACTCACGCGCAGGACATGCCGCTTTCGATGCTGCTGGTTCCTGGGGAAGATTGGCGGCTGGTATCCGAGGGGCACGCCTTTACCGATGCGCCGTGTGCGGATGAGAAGGGGAACTTTTACTTCAGCGACATGCGCAGCACGCCGCCAGCGATCTGGAAAGTCGCGCCCGACGGCACGAAGTCGAAGTTTCTTGAAGGCACGTCGTGCAGCGGCTTGAAGTGGGGCCCGGACGGGCGGCTCTATGGTTGCGTCGGCAAGGACAAGCAGCTCGTGGCGTTCGAGTTTCCCGGCGGAAAGAAGTCAGTGGTCGCCGAGGACGTGCAGCCCAATGACTTGGTGGTCACGCACAAGGGACATGTTTACTTCACCGAGACGGGCAAGAAGCAGATCACGTTCGTGAACCCCAAGACCGGCGAGAAGCGCGCCGTGGACACGGGCATCACCGCGCCCAATGGCATCACCGTCTCGCCGGACCAAGGCACGCTCGCGGTGTCGGACTCGGCGGGTGTGCATGTGTGGGCGATGCGCATCGAGCCGGATGGCAACCTAACGCATAAGGAGCCTTACATGACCCTCCGCACCGAGGTGGATGTGAACGCGAAAAGTCCCGACGGCCGCTCGCCAGTCTACAAGACGCGCAGCAGCGGCGACGGCATGACCAGCGACCGGCAGGGCCGCTACTACGTGGCCAGCGCGGTGGGCGTTCAGGTGTTCGACCCCACGGGTCGCATGAGTGGCGTGTTGCCCAAGCCGACGGGCAAGTTCATGACGAGCTGCGGCTTCGGCGGGCCAAACATGGACGTGCTCTACGTGACCTGTGCGGACCAAGTGTTCGCGCGCAAGACGAAGGCGAACGGCAACCTGTTCTTCCTCCCGCCACCGAAAGACCCGCCGCCGGCGGCGAAGAAGAAGTGAAGATCCTTTCCCGCGAAATATGCGAATGGGCGCGAAAAGGTTAAAATTGAAGCACTGCAGATCACGCTTCGCCTTTGCTTTGGCGTCTATTCGGGTGTTTTGCGGGCACACCAGTTAATACACTGCCCTTACCATGAAATTTCTCCTCGTTCCGTTCCTTTGCCTTGCCCTCGTCTCGCCATTGCCAGCCGCCGAGAAGAAGAAGGAGCCTTCGCCCGACGACCAATACCGCAAGCTCACACCCGATTCTGAGGAGCAGCCCGGCGTCCCGAAGGGCACGGTGACAGAACACGAGTGGAACGACAGCAAGATCTACCCCGGCACCGTGCGGAAGTATTTCGTTTACGTTCCGAAGCAATACGACGGCAAGACGCCTGCGTGCGTGTTCGTGTGCCAAGACGGCGTCTCCTACAAGGCTCCGACTGTCTTCGACAACCTCATCCACAAGCAGGAAATGCCGGTGACCATCGGCATCTTCATCCGGCCCGGTGACAAGCCGCTCAAGCCCGGCGAGCCGCCCCGCAAGCGTCCCGACGGTCGGCCGGCTTCCCCCGCGAACCGCAGCGTGGAATACGACACTTTGAGCGACTTGTATGCGCGCTTCTTGCTGGAGGAAATCCTTCCCGAGGTCGGCAAGAAGTATAACCTTACGAATGATCCGGCGGGCCGGTGCATCGCGGGCAGCAGCAGCGGCGGCATCTGCGCGTGGACGGTCTGCTGGGAGCGGCCCAATGAGTTCCGTAAGTGTTTCACCACGGTAGGCAGCTTCACGAATATCCGGGGCGGCAACAAATATCCCGAGTTGGTCCGCAGCAACCCGCGCAAGCCCATCCGCATCTTTCAACAGGATGGCAGCAACGACATCGTAAATCAGTTCGGCTCGTGGCCCGAGGCGAACCAAGCAATGGCCGCCGCGCTCAGGGAAAAGGGTTACGACCACAAGTTCGTCTTCGGCGAGGGTGTCCACAGTAGCGTCCACGGCACGCAACTCTTCCCCGAGGCCATGCGCTGGATTTGGCGCGATAGGAAGCAATGAGCGGCGCGCGCATTAACGCAGCGTTGACCCTGGCCCTTTTGCTGGTGGGCTGGGCCAGCACTCTCCCCGCCGCTGAGCCGCGCCCGAACATCATCCTCATTCTCGCGGATGACCTTGGCTACGGCGACCTCGGCTGTTACGGCCATCCAAAATTCAAGACGCCGCATCTGGACCGCATGGCTGCCGAGGGCGCGCGGCTTACGCAGTTCAACGCCCCGGCTGCCTTCTGTGCGCCGACGCGCGCCGCGCTGCTCACGGGCCGTTATCCGTTCCGCTGCGGCATGACGGCCAACCCCGCACCCGACGGCGGCCTCTTCGCTGACGTCGTGTCGTTGCCCGCCACAGAAGTCACTCTCGCGCAGCTCTTCAAGCAAGCCGGTTACGCCACGGGCATGGTGGGCAAGTGGCACCTCGGCCACAAAACTCCCGCGCAGATGCCGACGGGGCGCGGCTTCGACGAGTATCTCGGCATTCTCTACAGCAACGACATGCGCCCGGTGCAGCTCATGGACGGCACCAACGTCGTCGAGTATCCGCTCGTGCAAGCCACGCTCACGCGGCGTTACACCGAACGTGCCTTGAGCTTCATCGAGCGCAACCGGACAAAGCCCTTCTTCCTCTACTTCCCGCAAGTGATGCCGCACAAGCCGCTGGCCACGACGGAGAAGTTCTACAAGCAAAGTGGCGCGGGGCTTTACGGCGACGTGCTCGCTGACCTCGACCAAAGCGTCGGCGACCTGCTCGCGAAGGTGAAGGCGCTCGGCCTCGACGAACGCACGCTGGTCTTGTTCACCAGCGACAACGGCCCGTGGTTTGGCGGCAGCACCGGCGGCCTGCGCGGGATGAAGGGCAGCACTTACGAAGGTGGCTTCCGCGTGCCGTGCCTAGCGCGTTGGCCGGGCAAAATCCCCGCCGGCCACGTCAGCCACGCGCCCGCCGTGATGATGGATCTCTTCGCCACCGCGCTGAGGGCGGCGAACCTTGCGCCGCCTGCCGACCGTGTGATTGACGGACGCGACCTCCTGCCGCTCTTCACTTCCGCCGCGCCCAGCCCGCACGAAGCCATCCTCGGCCACCAAGGCGTGCCGCTTGCCACCATCCGCGACGCCCGCTGGAAGCTGCATGTGCTCCAGCCGCGCGATCCGTTCCTGAACTTGGACAAGTCCGGCCAACGCTGGGTGGATCCGCGTGGCCCCGACGGCGTGACCATTCTTGCGCCCCACGAACAATACCAACCGAGTGACCATCCCGGCGTCCGCACCGGCGTCGCGTCGGCCGCCATGCAACTCTTCGACCTGCAAGCCGATCCCGCCGAGCAGCAGAACGTCGCCGCCCAGCACCCGGACGTGGTCGCCCGGCTCAAGGCACGATTCGACGAAGTCAACCGCCTCGCTCTGCCAGCTCCCACGCAAAAGGCCAAAACCAACGTGTCCAATCCTCCGGCCAAGTAACCTTTTGCCTCATTCATGAAAGCCAGTTTTCCCCTTGTTGTCTTAGCCGCCATCGCCTTGCTCGTCGGCACGTCAATCGCTCAGGATGCGAAACCGAAGGACGCCCCGAAGAAGGCCAAACCCACGCCCAACCCGGTCCTTGCGCCCATCACCGATGAGCCGGGGCTGCCGCGTGTGCTGCTCATTGGTGACTCCATCTCGATGGGCTACACGCTGCCCGTGCGCGCGATGCTGAAGGGCAAAGCCAACGTCCACCGCATCCCCACCAACGGCGGCCCGACGACCAACGGCCTCCGCAACCTCAAGGCATGGCTCGGCACCGGAAAGTGGGACGTGGTTCACTTCAACTTTGGCATTCACGACGCGAAGTTCATGGAGCCGGGCCGCCAGCAAGTGCCGCCGGAGGCCTACGAGAAAAACCTCCGCGAGTTGGTGGCGCAGATAAAAGCCACGGGCGCGAAGCTGATCTGGGCCACCGTCACACCCATCCCCGACGGTGAACTGACGCCGCCCCGCACGTTCGACAAGGTGCCCACCTACAACGCCATCGCCCGGCGCGTGATGGAGGAAAACGGCGTGGTCATCAACGATCTCAACGCGGCGGTCACACCGCACTTGGCGAAGCTGCAAAACCCGCGCGACGTCCACTTTAACGCCGCCGGGTCGGAGTTTCTCGCCAAGGAAGTCGCGGCGAAAATCTCTGCTCAACTCCCGGTGAAGTAGCGGCCCCTACTTCTTCAGCAAGTCGGCCACGAACTCAAAGAGCGCATTCGTAGCCGGGTCGTCCGGCAAGCCCACCTTCGCGTTGATGCGGCCGTGGTTGGTCTCGTGCCCGAAACCGTCTTGACGCCAAGGCTGCAGGCGGGACGATGCGCCATGCGCTTCGCCATCTCCCTGTTTGCCTTCCTGCTGTTCATCTCCTGTCCGGTTCGCGCGGCGGAGGCATTGTTAGATTACGTGCGCAAGCCCGACGCATCCTTTACTTGGCAGCGCGCCGAGCAACGCGACATGGACGGCTACACGGCGACGAAGTTGGAGATGACTTCGCAGACGTGGCGCGGGCACGAGTGGCGGCACCAAATCTTGGTGGTGCGCCCGCCGCAGGTGCGGAACAAGGACATCGCCTTCCTCTTCATCACGGGCGACGGCGACGTGTCGAAGCTGTTCAACCTGATGAAAACTCTGGCCGAGCGCGCCGGGGCGGTCGCGGCGGCGGTGAACAAAGTGCCGAATCAGCCGCTCTACGACGGACGCAAGGAGGACGCACTCATCG
>VHDH01000152.1 GCA_016871445.1 Verrucomicrobiota bacterium
CGCAGGCGAGTTGACAGCCGTGCTCAACGGGTTGGCCCGTACCAAGGATTTCATCGTGATCCGACAGATTGACCTCGACGTCGCCGGCAATGCGCTCGCGTCGGCGCCGGATCCGATGATGATGCAGCCGGGGATGCAGCCGTTAGGAGCGCCCGTACCCGGAGGCTTGAATCCCGGCCCGACCTTTGGGCTGCCGCCTCCAGTGGCTCCACCGATGACGCCGGGGCCCGCCATTCAGCCCCGCCCCGTGCTGCCTGTCCGTCCAGCGCAACCCGGGGCCGTGCCGCCGCCGGCCAAGTCCACGCTCACGCCGCTGCTGGACGAGAAACCGCTGCGGGTGACGCTGGTGTTGGACTTTATGAAGGCCATGCGCCGCCCCGTGCCCGCGCCTGCGCCCGTGCCCGCGCCTGCGCCTGCGCCTGCGCCCGCCAAGTAACTACATGGAATTCTTAAAGAACCATTACGAGAAGATCATTCTCAGCTTAGTGCTGGTGCTGATGGCGGCCGGGGCAGTCGTGCTGGTGTTGGAAGCTGGATCGTGGGAGGAGCAGTTAAGGCCCTTCCGCGAGTTAGCCGTGCAACCCGACGGTCAGCGCCCACCTTCGCCGGATCCGGCGCCGTATCAAGCCGCCTTGAGCAGGGCCCAGCCCAAATTGGTTGACCTGACTAAAGGGCATAAGGTTTTCAATCCTGAGTTGTGGTATGTGGACACCAACAACAACCTCATCATTGGCACGAACGTCGGGGTGCGAAAGCTCTTTGTCACCGAGATCAAGCCCATGCGCCTAAAGTTGGAGCTGGTTATTAGTGGCTCACTCGAGCGGCCGTCCTATCTCGCGCGGATGACCCGGGAGTTCATGTCCAAGCCTGCTGACCAGCGGCCGCTCAACCGCACCATCATCCTCAACACCACAAATTACCTCGACGACACCCGGCCCGTCCGAAACTTCCAAGGGTATTTTGTTGCGCGGGCTACCAACGGGCCGCCGGACAGTCCGACCATCGACATTGAATATCACGAGCCAGGCCGTGAGCTTGTAAAGTTCAAGCTCACCAAGGAGAATCCATTCGAGATCGTTGTGGACTATGGAGTTAAGTTGCTTTATTCAGTTGAGAATATTCAGTTTCCGTCGCCGCTCCGCAAGGATCTGCTCTATGAGCGTAAGGGCGCGCAACTCGTTTTCGCTGGAGACACGAACATAATTGTTGAAACCACAGCGAGCTACGTGGTAGTGAAAGCAGTCTCAAATGACAAGCCGACCACCATTCCGCTCGGTCCCGCGCCGCCAACTCCCCCCGCGCGGAGCACACCCTGAGTCGCAGGTTCCCAACCCGCCATTGTTCTAGTCTCTCCTGCCATGAAAAGCGCCTCTCTCGTCCTTGGCCTGGCCGGCTGGTTGGCCGCTTTACCTTGGGTCTCGGCTGCTGGGCCGGATCCAATTGCCATCGCTGAGGAGGAGGCATTGCGCCGCCAGGAGCGTCGTCTGGTAATGGAGGCAAATATCTCGCGTGCGAAGCGCCTGCAGAAGGACAAGGACTACGCCAACGCAGCTAAGCTCTACGAAGAAGCCATTGGTCATGCTAAACTTTTAGGAGGTGTGGATGCCGTGCAGCGGCAGTATCAAGAAGCCTTGGTAGGACTTGTTGAGAGCCGTCTACAAATAGCCCTTGCCTTGCAGGAAAAATACGACTTCAAGAGTGCGGCCGCTGAGGTCGAAAAGCTAGCCCCCTTCGATCGAAATAACAAGGAAGTGGAGGAGTTTAAGCGCTTCAACGCCCAAGTTGAAGAGGCCCATCGCGGTCGGGTGTCCTCCCCTGAAGTGTTTGACCGACAAACCGAATTAATGAATAAGCGCGGCGATGTGCTGCGGCTCGTGCGGGACGGCCAGTTTTATTATAAGTTAGGTGAGTATAAGGAAGCAAAGGAACGCCTAGAGGAGGCCATAAAAAAGGATCCCGTCAACGAAGCCGCCTACTTCTACCTGCGGCTTGTTATGGAGGCGAAGTTCGACATCGAGAGCAAGAAGCGAGAAAAGACCTATGGGGATCGGGTGGTGGAAGTCACGGAGAAGTGGAACCAAGGCACCCGAACTGACCTGCCCAGGCCCAATCCTTATTATCGGACCAACTCGAGCATTCCGGGCATGACACACGTCAGTCCCGGCACGCAGCGCATCAACCACAAGTTGGATTTGATCATCTTCCCTGAAATAACATATGACGGACTCCCCTTGCCCGAAGTCATCAAATTCATCGACGCTGACACCAAGAAAAACGACCCCGAAAAGCAGGGCTTAAACTTCCTGATCAATAACGTAGTGAGCGATTACATTTCAGCGAACGCCACGGGGCCTGGCGGCGCTAATCCCGGTGGCGGTGCCCCGCCGGCGGCTCCTATTTTAGATCCTAATACGGGCCTTCCTATTGCCGCGCCGGGAGCGGGCGGCACACAAAAGCCGGATATGGAAACGGCATTGGTCAAAATTTCTACTACCTTGAGAGGGCTGACCCTGCGGCAAGTCCTTGATGTGGTTTGTAAAACAACTGAGGTCAAGATGCCTGACGGTCGGAGTTCCGGCTTGAAGTATTCCATCGAAGACTACGCCATCGTGTTTACGCCGAAGATTCCGGAGCAAGCCTTCATGTTCTCCCGCATTTTTAAGGTGAATCCTGACACCTTTGTGCAGGGCCTCCAAAGTGTGGTGGCCCTCCCGGTGCAGGCTGCGTTTTCTAGCGGCGGTAGCGCCGGTGGCGGTGGCGGCTTCGGCGGTGGCGGCGGTGGCGGCTTCGGCGGTGGCGGCTTCGGCGGTGGCGGCATCGGCGGTGGCGGCATCGGCGGTGGCGGCATCGGCGGTGGCGGCATCGGCGGTGGCGGCATTGGCGGTGGCGGCATCGGCGGTGGCGCCGGTGGTGGAGCTGGCTTTACCATTGCTGGTGTCTCGGTAGCGGGCGGTGGCGGTGCCGGTGGGGGGGGATTAGCTGGTGTGACCTCTACTAACCTTACCTCGGCGCTCAATGATCAGGTGCGTTCGTATTTTACGGCGGCCGGCGTGGCAAACCTGGGCGTCACGGCCGGTCCCGATGCCACGCAAGTTTTTTTCAATGACCGCAACGGCCTGTTGCTGGTGCGTGCGTCTTTGCAAGACTTGGACATCGTCCAAATGGCGATCGAATTGCTCAACGTGATCCCGCCGCAGGTTCTCGTCGAATCCAAGTTCGCTGAGATCAATCAAAACGATCAGAAAGCCCTGGGATTTGATTGGTTTTTAGGCAACTCCATAATGGGGCCGGTGGCGGGGCAGGCGGGCACGCAGCCCTCCTTGCAGGGCTCACCAAGCCCAGCCAACCCCCTGGGCATCTTCCCGCTGCCCCAGTCGCCAATTGGTCCACTTGCTTCGGATGGCAACCTGACTCCGGCCGCCGCGCTGCGGCAAAACGCACCGGCCCTTGCTACTTTCACTGGCATCCTGACCGATCCTCAGTTTCGGGTAGTAATCCGCGCCTTGGAACAGCGTGATGGCACCGACGTGCTGTCCGCGCCCAAGGTTATCACGGTCAGCGGTCGACAGGCACAGATCCAAGTCACGGATATCACAACCGTCATCACTGGCATTAACGTGGGTCAGACTGGCGGTGGCGGTGGTGGTTTTCCTGGCGGTGGTGGTGGTGGTGGTTTTCCTGGCGGTGGTGGCGGCGCCATAGGATCGACCCTGTCTCCGACCGTGCAGCCTCTGCCGACCGGGCCGGTACTCGATGTGCTGCCCACGGTTGGCGCCGACGGTTACACAATCAACATGTCGCTCATTCCTTCGATAACGCAGTTCGTTGGATACGACGCAGTTCCGCCTGAGTTTGCCGGAGCGATTCAGGCTCAGTCGGTTGGGGCCGGGACGGTGGGTGTATCGTTGACTGCGCAAGTTCCTTTGCCGCGCACACGCATTCGTCAGGTGGTTACGCAGTGCGTTGTTTGGGATGCGCAGACCGTCATGCTGGGCGGCCTCATCTCCGAGGAAATCCGCAACATCAAGGATAAGTTCCCGGTGTTAGGCGATCTACCGTTGCTGGGCAAACTTTTCCGCTCGGAGACTAAGGTGAACAATAAAAAGAATCTGGTGATCTTCGTTACTCCCACGATCATTGATCCGGCGGGCAATCGGGTCCACACCGACGAAGAAATGCCCTTTGCGAAGAACCTCACTCCGGCGCAGCCGCCTTTAGTGCGCTAATAATCTTTGCCCCTTTCCGCAGTGACCAGCGCTAGTGCCGACGGAGCGCTCGCCGTCCCGCCTAATCGAGGAACTCCCCGACTCCTTCTGGTGGATGGCCACGCTTATGCCTATCGCGCCTTCCACGCTATCCGCTCGCTTAACGGCCCGGATGGCGCCCCCACCAACGCTGTTTACGGCTTTGTGAAGATGTTCGCAAAGTTGCGCGAAACACTTCATCCGTCGCACGTCGCAGTGATTTGGGATGGTGGCCTGGCACCCGAGCGAATCGCCGCACTTCCCGATTATAAGGCCCAGCGTCCGCCCATGCCCGAAGGCTTGGACCAACAATTGAACGACATCGGCGAATATTTGAAAGCAACTGGCATTGCCTCGTGGTGTCAAAAGGGCGTGGAGGCGGACGATTGGATCGCAGTTGCGGCGCGGCGCGCGGCCGCCGTAGGTGTGCGGGTGGTAATCGCCAGCTCTGACAAAGACTTCATGCAACTGGTCTCGCCGGCCGTCGGCCTAGTCAACCCAAATGACAAGGCAGAACGCATATGGACTGACGCGGAAGTGTTCGCCAAGTCGGGAGTGCGGCCAGGACAGATCGTGGACTGGTTGAGTCTTGTGGGTGATAGCGTAGACAACATCCCGGGGGTGCCTGGTGTCGGCCCGAAGACGGCGGCGGACTTGCTGCGTCAGTTCGGCTCAGTGGCGGAGCTTTACGGTCGGCTGACGGAGGTAAAATCTGAACGGCTGCGAGCAGCCCTGACCACCGCCGAGGCGGACGTCCGCCGCAACCTGGATCTGATCCGGTTGCGCGATGACGTGGGCGGTGAGTTTCGCCTGGCAGATACCGTCCCCTTGGCGGCAGACAATCAACGCTTGCTGGAGTTATTCCAGCGTTGGGGATTCCGCTCCTTGGCGCGCGAGATAGAGGCACGTGGGTCAGCCATTCAGGGCACCTTTTTATGAACACCGTTAACCCCTTCAAAACCCCGCATGCAAAGGGTTTCCGCGATTTACTCTCGGTAGAAATCCGTAGGATTTCTGGCGAGGAAAGCTTGGACAATCAGACGTCGGTTTGTTAATTCTAAACGAAAGCGTATGTCGCCAGTTTTCCGCGTCGTTGCGAGACTGTTTGCCTTCCTCCCAGTCCTGTACGGGAGCGTGGCGGTCTGGGCGCAAGGAACGGTCACTCCCTTGGCCGGCGAGTATTCGCTGTCGGGTCCGTTGGCAGGGGACCAGACGCGGCCAGCACTCGCGTTCGGCGCGGCCGGCGGCTACGTGGTCTGGCAAGATCCCGTTACCGATGGCGAGGGTAGCGGCATCAGCGCACAGCGGCTCAATAACAACCTCTCGGGCTCGTTCGCGCCGTTCCGCGTAAACCAACTTTCTGCTGGGCATCAGGAATTTCCGCAGGCGGCTGTGCTGCCCAATGGCGGTGCGGTGTTCGTTTGGCAGGGGGGTGCGCTGGGCTTCCAGAAAATCTACGCGCGCTTTTTAAACCCTGACGGCACGTTCGCCACGGGCGACTTGCTGGTGGGTGCGGACACCAACCAACCGAGCTTACAGCCGACCGTCGCGGTGCTTGCGGGTGGCGATGTGGTGGTGGCTTGGGGCCGCATGCAGGGCGACGGCCACCTGTCGGGCGTTTGCGCACGGCGGCTCTCTGCCGCTGGCGCGCTCTTGGGCGATGAGTGGCAGGTCAACCAGACCACCCTCTACAATCAGAGCCGGCCCGCCCTCGCCGCGCTGACCGACGGCGGATTGGTTATCACATGGGTTTCCGAGTCCGCACGTGGAGTGGATACTCGCGTCAGTGAAACGACTGTTGAGACTTACGCGGTGGACATTTTCGCGCGCCGCTTCGGCGCAGCCGGCAATCCCCTTGGTAACGAGTTCATGGTCAACACTGAGCCGTTGCGGTGTGACAATCCGGCTGTCGCCGCCGCGCCAGACGGTGGATTTACCATTGTGTGGGAGCAGCGGGCGGTCGAGCGCACCAACAGCCTAGACATCCTTGCGCGCTGCTTTAATGCCGTCGGCGCACCGCTGGCCGCACCCGTAGTTGTGAACCAGACGACTCGCGGTGACCAATACTCGCCGCGCGTTGCCCGTTTCGGCGAGACGTGGCTTGTCCTCTGGACCAGCCTGGGTCA
>VHDH01000153.1 GCA_016871445.1 Verrucomicrobiota bacterium
GCTGCTTTCCATCGCTCGCGGTCAGCGAGGAAGAGCTGGTGGGGAAAGCCCTCGGTGAAGGCAAACTTTAGCGGAAAGTTGTCTGGGATTTCGCGCTTCACCACAGCGTTGGCGGCGAAGTCGCCCCAAACACGGTCCTCGCTCTCCAGCAGTTCGGAGACCAGCCGCTGGTCAAGCGTCAGCGCAGTGAGGTAGAGCGCGTGGACGGGGCGCACGGCGTTTACGGTGTGGAAGCCCTCGGCCACGTTCGCGGGTAGCCAAACGCAATCTCGCCGGCCATACCACGCCACAGCCCACGGCATGTCGCTCATCATCAGTTCGCGTTCGCCAAGCCAGCCGGCGCGCTCTTGGATGACTTGCGGGTGGTACGGCGGGTAGGCCATTGGTGAGCGTGGCGTGCGGCCGAGCGTAAACAGCATTGGGGCGCACATCACGACAAGGAACGCTCCGATGACAATGTTACGCCCCGCGAAAGGTGGCAGTTCGAGTTGGTCTAACAGCACTGCGAACATCCCGGTGCCGAGCACGAAAACCAGCGGCGCGAGCACCACGAGCAGATTCTCGCCATTCACGTCAGGGGAGAGCGCCGTGAGTCGCGTCTGGCCCAGCGCTTGCACCACCACAAGAAAGGGCAGGCACAGCACCGTGAACAGCCGCAGTTGTGCGAGCGACGGGCTGCGGAAGCGCATCAGCAGCGCGGCGAGGAACAGCCCCGTCACCCAGCTTCCGCCGAGGCGCGGTAGGTCGTTTTGTAAGACGCCGGGCAGGCGGTCGCCGAGCTTGTAGAGCAGTTCGTTAAAGTCGACTTGGCGGAGGTCTTCGTGTGTGAGGTCGTTCTCAGGATTGAGCAGGCGGACGAGCCGGTCGCCCGGAAAACGGTCCGTGGTCTCGTAAGCCGCCAAGCCGGCCGTGCCAAAAAGGCGGCCGCTCAACTCGTGGTTTCGCAGCAGCCACGGCGTCATCACGGCGCCAAAGCCGACGAGCGCCGCGAGGCCGAGGCTAAGACCGCGCGGGTTGAAGCAGACGTTGAAGAAGAACATCACTGGCAGCACCAATACCGCCAGCCCATAGCGAGTAAGGCCCAGCGCGCCCGCGAGTGCACCCGCCATGAGCGCCGCGAGATACAATTTTGCTGCCCCCCAAGTTTCTTCGCGCCCGCCACGTTCGGCAGCCACCAGCAGCACCGCGAGCAGCAGCATGAGCACCAGTGCGAGCATCGTTGGTAGTCCGGAAATACTAAAACGCCACAATAAGTCCGCGCCTAGTAGCCCGGCTGTGGAGAGCCATGCGACCAGCGAGTCAAACAGCACCCGCCCCAGTCGCCAAGTAAGCAGCAGAGCGACGAGAAACAGCCCCTGATTCACCCACGCGATGGCCAGTTCCGGCTGGAACCGGTGCGTAGTGTCATCTACCGACATCTCGTAGCGAAGGGGCAGCACGCGCATCGCGCCACCTAGCAGCATGGGCCAAGCGGGAGCATTAGCGAGGTCGGGATGCGCATTGGTTAGTGAGCCAGATCCGGATTTATTACCGAGCAGGTAAAGGCTTGCCGGCCGGATGTGCTGCGTGGTGAAGCCGCGTCCCTCGGCCAGGTTGCGCGCAAGTTGTGCGGCGTCCATCGCTTCCGGGCTGGAGAAGTTCCGCCAGCCGCGCAGGTCATACGCCACCGCCAGCGTGATGAAGGTCACGACGAAGCCGACCCATTTCATTGCCCGCGCCCCCGTGCCCTCTTCGAGGGAGTGAATGAATTCCTGGAGCGTGGGCATGGTTAGCTCATTCCGAGTTGCCTGTTTCCAAACGAAACTCCGGCGCGGGCGGAAAGTCGCGGCGCAGCTTGTTCACGCACCACACGACGCGCCATACACTCATGCCTGCGGCGGTTAGATTGCCTCACTAAAATCCCTCCAAATGAAACTCGTGCAGTTTGCGGTGCAGCGTGCGCCGACTTACCCCGAGCTTTTTGGCAGCGGCGCTGCGGTTACCGTCGCATTCCTTAAGTGCGCGGATGACCAGCTCCTTCTCAACTTCATGCACATTCAGCTCGCTGGTCGGCAGCTTCGAGACGGGCGTGGGCAGGCTGCTGCGACCCACGCGAATGTTCTGCGGCAGATCGCGCGAACCAACAGCCTTGCCTCGAGCGAACACGACCGCATGCTCGATGGCCGTGCGCAGCTCGCGCACGTTGCCAGGCCACTTGTAGGCCATAAGCAACTCCAGTGCCTCGGGCGAAATAGTGCTGATGTCCTTGCCGTTCTCAGTGGCGGCGTCACGGAGAAAATGCTGGGCGAGCAACGGAATGTCTGCCGTTCGTTCGCGCAGCGGCGGAAGGTGGATTTCAACGACCTTGAGCCGGAAGAAGAGGTCCTCGCGAAACGCGCCGGACTGCACGAGCGCGACAAGGTCTTTGTTCGTGGCCGCGATAAGCCGCACGTCGGACGTGATGGTCTTGCTGGATCCGACACGCTCGAACGTGCGCTCGCCGAGGAAGCGTAACAACTTCACCTGCACCGTCGTGTCAATCTCGCCGACCTCATCAAAAAAGAGTGAGCCGCCCTGTGCTTGCTCGATGCGCCCCAGCCGCCGCTCATGTGCGCCGGTGAACGCGCCCTTCTCGTGGCCGAATAGCTCGCTCTCGAGCAGCGTTGCGGGCAGGCCGGCGGCGTGGATGGTGATGAGTGGGGCCTTCGTGCGTGGGCTAAGTTGGTGGATGGTTTGGGCGACGACCTCCTTGCCGGTGCCGCTCTCACCCGTGATGAGGACGGTGGCGCGGCTGGGCGCAACCGTTTGAATGGTCTCCTGAATCTCACGCATCGCCACCGATTCACCGATCAGGTGCTCAACGCCAAACTTACGCTCCAACTGCCGGTGTAAATTTTTGTTCTCCTCCTCGAGTTTTTGACCCTTGAGTGCGCGGGCAATGCGCATTTCCAGCTCCTCGATCTGCATTTTGCCTTTGGCGATGTAGTCGTCTGCGCCGCGTTTCATGGCTTCGACCGCTACGTCTTCAGAGCCGTAGGCGGTCATCAGGATGCAGACGGGCGGCTTGGGCAGAGACTTGGCGCGCGCAATGAGTTTGAGGCCGTCCTCCTTGGGTAGGCGCAAATCAGTGAGCAGCACGGCGAAGTGCTCTTGCTCAAGCAGGTTTATCGCCGTGGTGGCGTCCTCGGCCACATACACGTCGTAACGGTCCTCGAGCGCGGCGCGCAGGCCGTCGCGGGTCGGCTTCTCGTCATCCACGATGAGGACCATCGGTTGATTCATGGCTGTGACCGTTTGATTGGTGCGAAGATTAGCGGAGGTTGAAGGGTGATGACAACCGTCGTGCGCGCTCTGAATCGCGTGCTTGTCGTGGGTCGTAGGCGGGCGAAATAAAGCTAATTGCGGCGTGGAAGACGTCTTCGTCAATCATGCAGTTTTGCCTCCAGCAGCTTCGGCCGGCGCTCATGCGAGGGCAGCCACACGCGAAACTGCGTGCCCTCATTCACGCGGCTTGCTAGTTCCACGCGCCCGCCGTGGTCGCGGACGATACGCTGAACAATCATCAGGCCCAGGCCCGTGCCTTTGGCCTTCGTCGTGTAGAACGGTTCGAAGATGCGGTTGATTTGCTCCTGGGGGATGCCGCCGCCCGTATCATCAACGCTGAACCACACGCCGCCTGCACCTGCGCCCGTCGAGAGAGAGAGGGTGCCGCCTGAGGTCATGGCCTGCATGGCGTTCTTGATGAGGTTTACGAGCACTTGTTGGATTTGCGCGGGATCCATCGGCGTCAAGGGTAGGCGGGCGGCGAGCTTTTCCTCGATGTGCAGGTGCCGGTTCTTCAACTCCGGCCCGAGCAAATCCAGCGAAGCGCGGACTGCGTCGTTGAGCGACGCGGGCTGGAGCTTAGGCGTGGAGGGCCGGATGGCCTGAAGGAACTGCGAGATGATGTAGTCCAGCCGGGAGATCTCGCCCTTCGCGACGGTGAGGTAATTCTGCAACTTCCCAACGGTGTTCACCGTGTCAGCGTCGGCGCGACGGGAGTGACGATAGCGTGTGAGGCGGGCGGGCTTGGGGCCAGCGTCGGGCGTACGGAGCTTCTTTAGTTCGCGCTCCATGAGCTGAAGGTGGATGTGGAGGGCGTTGAGCGGGTTGCCCAGCTCGTGCGCGACGCTGGCGGCGAGCAGCGTGAGCGCCTGCATTCGCTCGCTCTCGATGGCCTCGAACGTTTTTTGCCGGGCCTCGGTGGCATCGTGAAGAATCAGCGCAACCCCGGACGAGCCGGTAGCCTCGCCGTCGAGCGGCGCGGCATATAGGCGGAGGAATCGCGGGCGTGGCCAATTGACTTCCAGCTCATGCCGCACGACCTGCGGGCCGCCGGCCTTGTCACCGCGCGCAATTTTTTTCCAGTCAAGGTCGGGCAGAAAGCGCTTAATGGGCTGGCCCTCGTCAGCGTTGGGCTTTAGTCCAAGCAGACTGGTAACGGACTGGTTGAAGTAGATGACGCGGCCTTGCTCGTCTACGACTAGCACGCCGTCTTCGATCACATCAAAGAGGGTCTCCAGAAAGCTGCGTTCGCGCGCGAGCCGCTGGATGACGGTCTGCAAGCCCTCGGCGTCGAGCCGTCCGATGCGGCCGAGGACTTTGTCGAGGAAGCTGGATTTTGGTGCGGGCATGTGATGGGTAACAGGTAGTTAATGACAAGTGACGGCAGGCCCCTGTCACTTGCGACTTACCCCGCTTCACTTCAAAACCATTTCCGCTTCTTCACATACCACCAAGTTACCAGTGTGGTGAAGCCAGTGAGGCTGAAGACAAAGGAGTAGCCATGCAGCCATTTAATTTCTGGCATGGTGTCAAAGTTCATCCCATACCACGTGCCGATCATCATCGCGGGCGTGGTGACGATGGTGATAAGCGTCAGCGCCTTGACCGTCTCGCCGGTCTTGTTGGACACCATGCTTAGGTGGATGTGCAAAATGCCAGTGAGCGAGTCGGCATAACCCTGCGCGAGATTGGAGATATGGAAAAGGCGGTCGTAAACATCGCGATAGTAGGGCACCAAGTGCGCGCGGATAAGTTTGAACTCGCCATCTGCGAAGCGCTTCAAGACCTCCTGCTGCGGGCCGATGATTTGGCGGAGATGCAGCACCTCACGCTTGATGCCGATGATCTTGTTGAGCGTACGCTGCGTCGGGTGCTCGACCACGTCGTTCTCCAACTCAGCGATTTCGAGAGACAACTCCTCCAGCGCAGGTTTGTAGTTGTCCACCAGCGAGTCGAGCAGCGTGTGCGCCACGCGATCCGGCGCGCGCGCGATGTGCATGGTGCTTTTGGTGGCGCGCTCGGCGGTGGTGGAAACCCCCTTGAGCGGCACGTCGTGGTAGGTGACGAGGAAGTTCTTTCCGAGAAAGAAGTTCAGCTCGCTGGTGGCGAACACGCCATCCTTGCGGCTGTAGTCAACCGCGTGAATCACCATGAAAAGGTAGGGCGCGAACTTGTCCTCGTCCTTGGGCGCGTATTCCTCAATCTTAGGGTTGGGCGTGGCGGCAATGCAGTCTTCGATGGAAAGCGGGTGGAAGTGAAAGATGCCTTCGAGAATGGTTCGAGCCTCCTCTGGAGTAGACGCCTCCAGATCCACCCAAAGGAACAAGTTTGTGTCCGCGAGCAGCGTGGGCATCAGGAACACGTCAATGTCCTGGGTGTGCAGGCGGCCTTGGGTGGTAAAGGCAAAGGAGCGAATCATGCGCCGTACATATAGAGGCTAGGGCCGCGCGCGTGACGAGGCAAGAAAACGCTGCATTGCGCGTTTTAAGATTTTCTACCGGTTAGGTCAGACCAAGCCATAACGCCGCAGTTGGTTTGAAGATTGCCTTCCCGCCTCATAAGGACATGCTTCTTTCCCACTATGTCCAAGTCAATTTCACTTCTGTTGGCCGTCCTTTATTTTGTTGTCTCCGCTCGTGCCGCCGATGACTGGCCGCTCACTGCTGACTCTAAGAAACAGCCCGGCGTGCCCGAGGGCGAGGTGCTTAAGTTCAGCTTCGAGAAGTCCAAAATCTTTCCCGGCACCTACCGCGACTTTTGGGTTTACGTGCCGAAGCAATACGACCCCGCCAAGCCCGCGTGTGTTTACGTGAACCAGGACGGCGTCGGCTACCAAGCTCCGGTCGTCTTCGACAACCTCATCCACAAGAAGGAAATCCCCGTGCTCATTGGCGTGTTCGTCATGCAT
>VHDH01000154.1 GCA_016871445.1 Verrucomicrobiota bacterium
CTGCGACTGCGCCAAACTCCCGTTCGCGGGCTGCAGCACGAGGTCGAACGTCGGGCGTGGGGTGCCGTCCTTGAAAATGACCCCGAGCTTCGAGAGTGCGGTTCGCTCGGCGTGCTTCGTGTCGCATACGAACTTGCCCCGGTTCCGCAACGCCGTTGCCGGTTGAGTCTTACTGCTTAAGCATCGCGATCGATTCCTTGGGCGTCGACCAAATGCGGTATTTCACTTCCGCACCTTCGGGCACATACACGGCAATCGGGAGACGACTGTTGTAGCGGATGAGTAAGGGTTGCAACGTGACAAACCGTTCTTGGGGGACGCCGCCGCCGATGAGCGTTTGGGCAGCCGGGCCGAATTGCTTCACCACGTAACGCGGAAACCCCCAGCCTTCGATGTTGACTTCCTCAATCTTCCCACCGAGGAAGGCTCGGTTGACGGAATCGACCGTCATCTTTTTGCCGACGATCAGTTCCACTTTGTAATCACCTTCGTGTTCACGCTTCGGCAGGATCAGAGCGAAACGTGTCATCCCCTTCTCCGCCGGCGGGTAGGGCTTTTGGAGATACTTCGCAGCCTCCGATTCTTCGTCTCCCCCTACGCACGTCCCTACGAGCGACAACATCACCACCACGACAAAGGCTAGTTTCATCGGATTCCTTTTCAAAAAAAGACACCTGCGGTTGCTGAGTTCATTATGGCCTAACTTGTTTCAGAATAAGCTCGTCCGTCGCGATTCTGCAAGCATCACCTGAAACGGCTCCTCTAAACCTGCGACCTAAACGTTGTTACGAGGTCAGTTGGTTACGAGCGTCCCGACTTTTTCACCCATGACTACGCGCTTGATGTTGTGGGGCTTGAAGAGGTCGAAGACGATGATGGGCATGGCGTTGTCCATGCACAGCGCGAAGGCCGCGGCGTCCATGACCTTGAGTTGCTTGGAGAGGGCCTCGTGATAGCTGACTTGTGAATAACGCCTAGCGGTGGGGTTCTTCTTCGGGTCGCTGTCGTAGATGCCGTCTACCTTGGTGGCCTTGAGAATAACCTGCGCATTCATTTCGTTGGCGCGCAACGCAGCCGCGGTGTCGGTAGAGAAATAGGGGTTACCCGTGCCGCCAGCGAAAATGACGACGCGGCCTTTCTCCAAGTGCCGCACGGCGCGGCGGCGGATGAACGGCTCGGCCACCTGCGTCATGCTAATGGCGCTCTGGACGCGCGTGGGCACCTTCTGCTTTTCCAACGCGTCCTGAAGTGCCAATGCGTTGATAACCGTGGCCAGCATGCCCATGTAATCACCGGTGGCGCGCTCGATGCCGCGTTCGCTGCCGGAAAGGCCGCGGAAGATGTTGCCCCCGCCAACGACGATGACGAGTTGCACCCCAAGCGCGTGGATTTCGGCGATCTGCTCTGCCATGTTTTGCACGACCTCAGGGGATATGCCGGACCCAGCCTCGCCGCCAAGGGCCTCGCCGCTGAGTTTGAGAAGAACACGTTTGAACTTAGGCTGAGCTTTGGCGCGGGTGGGCATAGGTTCAGGCGAAAGAAGAGGTGCGTTTGGCCAATGTGCCGCTGGAAACGGAAGGATGGAAGACGGTCGCGTTCGTCATCGTGATACCCTTGTAACAACCAGCCGGGGCAGCGTCAAACCAAAGGCCGCCCCTGCCCACGCCGCCACAACTCGAAGTGATAGAGCGCTACGACGACGAGCGCGTGCTGGATTTTTCCCGAGGCCACGAGGCCGGGCAGTTCTCGCACCGGCACTAGGTGCGTACGGATGTCCTCGCAATGGTCGAACTCGACGGGGTGTGTAAGGCGGCAATCCTCAACGAGCACCGTGTGGCAAACGTTAGACATGATGGCGGGGTTGGGAAAAATGCGGCCGATAAGCTGGGCGCGGTCGCCCGTGTAACCGGTTTCCTCGCGAAGTTCGCGCTGGCCACCGACGAGGGGCGAGGTTTCGCCCGTGTCCATCACACCGCCGGCAATTTCCAGCTCAATAGTATCGGAGCCGTGGCGGTATTGCTCGACCATGACGAGCCGATCATCAGGCGTGACGGCGATAACGTTGACCCAACTGCGGGTGTCGAGGACGAAAAAGTCGTGCTCCTGTCCTGTGCGCGGCGAACGCTTGACGTCCGAGCGCACCGTAAAAATGCGGAAATCGCCGAGCTGCCGAGTGCTGAGGACGGGCCACTTCTCAATCATGACGCGAGCTTCCGGGCGGGACGGGTAAATGGAAAGGGAATTTCCGGCGAGGGCGGGTCAAGGTGTTTGGCGAGAAGATAATTATTTTTTTGGTTTGTAGTCCTTAGCATAAATAAATGCCGACACAGGACAGTGAATACTGCTTCTCTCTGCCGCTGCTTTGCGGCAAATTGATCCCGACACAATGGCCCTCGGAATCATGAGTCAAGTTTGGCGGCCCGCGTTGGAGATTTTCATCCTCGCGGTGGGAATTTATTATGCTGCGAACTTCATCCGCGGCACGCGGGGTGCACCCGTCGTGACGGGGCTGGTAGTGTTGTTCGTAGCCTTGAGCTTCCTTACAACCGTGCTGGAACTGACAGTGCTGCGCTGGCTGCTTACTACCTTCTCCGCGTTCAGTGCGGTAGCGGTGCTCATAATTTTTCAGCCGGAGTTGCGACGCCTGCTGGCCGAGTTGGGCAACCAGTCGTTACTTATGTCCACCCGCGAGCAGCGCGAGGACGTCGAGGTCATTGTCGAGACAGTTGAACGCCTCGCCGACGTGCGCATCGGGGCAGTCATGGCTGTTGAACAGCGCATTAATCTCTCAGAGGCCGTCGAGTCGGGCGTGGTAGTGGACTGCGAAGCGACGCCCGAAATGCTGGAGACAATCTTCTTCCCGAACAACGCTATCCACGACGGTGGCGTCATCCTCAAGAACGGCCGCATCCTGCGCGCTGCGTGCATCTTCCCACTGACACAACGACAAGATTTGCACAAGTCACTCGGTACGCGCCATCGCGCTGCCATCGGGCTTACGGAGGAGACCGATGCAGTGGTAGTGGTGGTGTCCGAGGAGACGGGGGCAATTTCCTACGCGTTGCGCGGCGAGTTGAAACGCGGCGTGACGGTCGAGGAGTTGCGGGCTTTCCTCACTGCCAGCTTTGTCCGGCGGGTCACCACACGGAATTGGGTAGACAATGCCCGCCTGTGGTTGGCGCAAAATATTAGCCTCGCCGGCGCGCCCAAGCCGCCATCCCCTGAACCCACCGCGCCTACCGTTGCGCCCGACGTGGCTGCGAAGAAAGCCGAAGCCAAGTAATGTCCACCCGCGACGCCATTACTCAGAATTTCTGGCTCAAGCTCATTTCGCTGCTGCTCGCCACGATGATTTGGTTCGCCATCTCCGGCGTGCAAATGAATACCCGCGCGGACCGCACACTGCTGGGCCATTCCGAACGCATGCTCAAAGGCGTGCCCATCACGGTCATGAAATCCGCCGCCGATCTCCGGGCCTTTCAGATGGAACCCTCCACGGTAGACCTTACGCTCAGCGGCCCGACCTCGCAGGTGCAGGCCTTGACCCCGCAACAAGTCGAGGTTTTTATCAATCTTACCGACGTGCACGACACCCCCGGCTTAAGTAAGAAAATTCAGGTTCGCACCCCGGGCGGCATCGAAGTGGTGCAGGTTTCGCACTCTGAAGCTCGCGTCACGCCGACGAACCTAAATTGATCGACCGCTGCCCCATCCCATGAGCAACGTCCCAAAGAAAATCTTCGGCACCGACGGCGTCCGCGGCACCGCCAACGTCGAGCCAGTAACTGCTGAGACCGCCCTCAAATTGGGCCGTGCCGCCGCGCATGTTTTCAAGAACCTCGAGAGCCAGTCCCGCTCGCGCGGCAAGCATCGCATTGTGATTGGTAAGGACACCCGACTCTCCGGCTACATGCTGGAGAACGCACTGAGCTCCGGCATTCTCAGCATGGGCGTGGACGTGTTCTTCATCGGGCCACTGCCCACACCGGGCGTTGCCTATGCCACTCGCTCACTACGCGCAGACGCCGGCATCGTCATTACCGCTTCCCATAACCCGTACGATGACAACGGCATCAAGTTCTTCGGCGCGGACGGCTTCAAGCTGCCCGACCCCATCGAAGAGCAGATTGAGAGCCTCGTCTTCAGCGGCAACATCGAGACTGTTCGCCCCTCCGCCACGGAAATTGGCAAAGCGGTTCGCATTGACGACGCTCTTGGCCGCTATATCGAACATGCCAAGGCCAGTTTCCCAAAAGGTCTCACCCTCGACGGCATGAAAATCGTCGTAGATTGCGCGAATGGTGCTTCCTACAAAGCCACGCCCGCCGTGCTACGCGAACTCGGCGCGGAAATCTTCGTCTTTGGCAACACACCCGACGGCACCAACATCAACAAGGATTGCGGCTCCATGCACCCGCAGAACCTGTGCGCCAGGATCCGGGAATACCGCGCCGACCTTGGCATCGCGCATGACGGTGACGCCGACCGCGTCATCCTCTGCGATGAGACTGGCGTCCTACTCGACGGCGACGACATCATGGCCATAGCCGCGCTGGACATGCTCGCACAAGGCACGCTGGCGGAAAAGACACTCGTCTCTACCGTCATGAGCAACGCTGGCCTCGGTGCAGCTGTGCAGGCCGCCGGTGGCAAAATTGTTTACACCGCCGTCGGTGACAAGAACGTGATCGATGAGATGCTCAGATGCGGCTATAATTTTGGCGGTGAAGAGAGTGGTCACCTGATTTTCCGCGACTACTCGACCACTGGTGACGGACTTGTCGCAGCGCTACAAGTATTGCGCATCATGAAAGCGCGCGGTGAGAATCTCTCTAAGCTCAGGCATTGCTGGACGCGCTTCCCCAAGCAGGTCTCCAACATCCCAGTCCGTGAAAAGCAGCCCTTCGAGCAACTCGACGGTGTGCTCGCGATGGTAAAAGAAGCCGAAACCGAGGTCCGGCCAACCGGCGGCCGTGTGTTGCTCCGCTACTCCGGCACCGAGCTAAAGGCTCGCCTGCTCATTGAGGGTAAGGATCCGGCCGTACTGGATAAATGGACGCGCAAAATCTCCGAAACGATCAGAAAACAGATCGGCACCTGAAGGCAGACGAATTTTCCCAACGAACAAGCGTCGATTCAGCACTTATTTTCTACATGAGGCTTAAGCGTTGCCCCGGCCCCGTCTCGCGCCGCAGCTTTCTTCAAGCTGGCGCGCTCGCGGCCACTGGCCTGGGCCTGAGCGACCTCTTCCGTCTAGAAACCATCGCCAAGCAGGCCGGCAAGAACCTGCGCGACACTTCGGTCATTTTCGTCTGGCTCCCCGGCGGTCCGCCGCACATGGAGACCTACGACATGAAGCCGGACGCCCCCGCCGATTACCGGGGCATCTTCCGGCCCATCAAGACGAACGTGCCGGGCATCGAGATCTGCGAGCTGTTCCCTCGGCAAGCAAAGATCGCAGATAAGTTCACCATCGTCCGCTCCTGCCATCACACCTTCGCGGATCACGGCGGCGGTCACAAACGCTTCATGACGGGCCGGCTGCCCGCCGAGCCCACCGGCTTCGTGAACGACGCGCCCGCCGTCACTTCCTACATCAGCAAGATCTTCAACGAGCAACACACCGGCCCCAAGGGCATGCCGCCCTGCGTACTTGGCACCGACGGTGGTCGTTCGCAGATCGATACTTTCAGCCTCGGGGCCGCGTGGCTAGGCTCGGTCAACACTCCGTTCGTCGTGGGCGGCGATCCCGCTTCGCCCACGTTCAAGGTGCAGAACCTCGGCCTCACGCCGGACATGGAAACGCGGCTCGACGACCGCCTGCATCTGCTACAAGGCGTGGACCGCCTCCGCCGCGACGCTGACCGCAGCGGGCTAATGGCCGCAATGGATCAATACAGCCAGCGCGCTTTCGACATGCTCACGAGCGAGCCAGTGCGCGTGGCTTTTGACCTCTCGCGTGAGCCGCAGGCCGTGCGCGAGCGCTATGGCATGAACGCCTACGGCCAGCGCGGCCTGATGGCGCGTCGGCTCGTCGAGGCCGGCTGCCGCTTTGTCACCATGGTCTGGGAACACCCTGGCACCACGATGCCGAAATACGCGACCTACAATTGGGATTCCCACGCCGTGAACTGTCACATGTTCGACGACGCCCACTGGCGCTTTCCGCCGTATGACCAGG
>VHDH01000155.1 GCA_016871445.1 Verrucomicrobiota bacterium
CGTGGCTATGGGCAACAAGCTTTTCATCGGCTGAACAATTCTCCCGCGCGGAAGCCTAGCCACACAGCGATCAGGCAGAGTGTGACCGAAAGCAAAATGTTCCAGGCCGCTGCCGGCCAATGACCGCTGCGGATAAGCTCCAGTGTTTGCAGGCTGAAGGCCGAAAAAGTGGTGTAGCCACCGCATAGCCCGGCCATAAGAAACGCTCGCCCGTGCTCGGCGCCCCACCAGCCCGAGGACGGTTGCGTAGCGGATGCGATTAACCCAATAAGGAACGAGCCGCTGATGTTCACGAGCAATGTGCCTAGGGGGAAGCCTTTGCTCGCCAAATTGGTCACCCATTCCGTCAGCCCGTAGCGCAGCATTCCACCCAGCGCGCTCCCAAGGCCGATCCAAAGATAAATTCGCATATCCGTATGTTAAACGGGCTGAACCGAAATGAAAACTCCTGAGCGGCGTTAATCAGAACCCAGTCGAGGACCACGCAAACCGATTGGTCCATGCTTTTGTTCGTTAGTGGTTCAGATGTCTGTCATTTTAAACAAGCGGCGGCAAATGCCGCTGCCAGGCTCAACGCTACCACCCACCATAACCAGCTTACGCCTTTCGTCTTTGTCGCGCTTTCCCGCTGCCCGCCAAACTCCTCCCTTACGAAGTCATCGTAGTTGAAGTCGGTATTGGGGATGCCCAGTTGCTCTGCCGTGCGCTGCGAATTTGCGCGTTCGTTCCAGCCAGTGTTTTCATCGGCGCCGCACTCTGGGCACGCCAGCGCCCCACGCGGCACGTCGGCTCCGCAGTTGGCACAGGTTTTAGGCGCGCTCATTAGTTCTAGGGTACGTGCGAAGATGGTTGGGCGAGAGAGAAAATTCTTAATGGCGGAAAGGGAAGATCGACGAAATTTTACTGACAGCGTCTGGCGGCACGCGCTGTTTCTCTGACGCTTGACGCCTTAGCTATCACCCCAAGACTCGAACTCGATGGTGCGTAAAATTGGGTAGACCCAAGCTTGCGCGGATATGTTCGCTGGCTCGAGTGGTCGATCGCCTAGTTCGCGAGCAAAGCGTTCTTTTATGGTCATGCCGATATTTAGCCGATTTTTCCGGCTTTTATTCCCCGCGGACACTCCCTTAGATTAACCTTATTCAAATGATGACAGCAGAATCGAGAGCGAGAGCGGCAGGACTCATCTGTCTGCTTGCGCCTTTGTTTTCCTACTTTTGTTTCTAATCCTAGACTTAATCTCCCATGCCTAATCCTTGGACCGGAAAAGGAAATCCCTACACCCGCGGGGAAGTTCGCGACCGCCTGATGAGTACCATCAAAAAGGGCGATGCCATCATCGCCGCCGGCGCGGGCACGGGCATTAGCGCGAAGTTCATCGAGAAGGGCGGAGCAGACCTCATCATCATCTACAACTCCGGCCGCTTCCGCATGAGCGGCCACGGCTCCACCTGCGGCCTGATGGCTTACGGTGACGCCAACGCCGTCGCGATGGAAATCGGCGAATACGAGGTGCTGCCCGTGGTGGAGGAAATTCCCGTCATCTGCGGTGTCCATGCGACCGATCCGCGTCGTCGCATGTGGCACTGGCTCGGCAAGGTCAAGGAAATGGGCTTCAGCGGTGTGAACAATTTCCCGACGCACACCATCGTGGACGGCCATTTCCGCGGCGTACTCGAAGAAACGGGCATGAGCGTGCAGAAAGAGTTTGAGATGGTTGCTCTTGCGCGAAAGATGGACCTTTTCAGCGTCGTCTATGTTGCTACTCCTGAAGAGGCCGTCGAGATGGCTAAGTCTGGTGCGGACGCCATTATCGCGCACGTCGGCACCACTGTTGGCGGCAGCATCGGTGTGACCAAGGCGGTGGTGACGTGGGATTTCACCTTGAAACGAACGCAGGAAATCATTGATGCCGCCAGCCGCGTTCGAAAGGACATCTTTTTCCTTTGTCACGGCGGTCCCATCAACACGCCCGCTGACGCGAACCGCGTGATGCAGGGCACCGATGCCGTCGGCTTTGTCGGCGCGAGCAGCCTAGAGCGAATGGGTGTCGAGGCATCACTCACGAATTTGACGCGCGATTTCAAGAAGCTAAAGGCCCCGGCGGCGAAGAGGTTTGGGAAGAAAATGTAGCCCTGCTCCGGGCAACGTCGTCTGCTAGTTGACATGAACCCTTCAGACCGCCGCTTCGTGCAAATCGCGGACGCCCTCCGCGAGACCAACCCGTGGACCAACAACGAGTGGCTTTGCCGCCCAGATGTTGTGGCCGCCAAGGATCTGCTCCTGGTGCGCGCCAACATGGCTCCCGGTCATTGCCATCCGTTTCACCACCATCCGCACCGCGAGGAAATCATCTACGTCATCTACGGTCGGGCGGAGCAATGGGTTGGCGACAATTACCGCATTCTCAGTGCAGGCGAGATGGCGCACATTCCGCCCGGCACCATTCACGCCACTTACAACCCGCACAAGGAACCGCTTGTGTTCCTCGCCATTCTCTCGCCCGCCGTGCTGCCGGATATACAGGCCGCCGACCCTGACCCCGTGGACGTGGGTACGCAGGAGCCGTGGGCTTCGCTGCGCAAGGCGCACGGTCTGGCCCCGTGTGTGTGGGACGGCGGCAGGCAGTTGGCGTGATTGCGTAACCCGGTTTCGGGGAGCTTCGTCCAGTTCATCATATGTTTGCCATCCCGGCTTGTGTTGTAGGCTGCGTCATCTTGCTTGTGCCCGGCGCTTCCGCCCAGAATCAGTCCAAGGCGAAAACTCAATCCACCCAGCAAGCGAAGCAGGAGCTTGATGCCGCACGGGACAAGCTCAAGGACGCACAGGCCGACTTGAACAAGGCGGAGAAGGAACTCGATAAGGCCAAGGCTGCCCATGATGCCGCAGGGGCAAAGATTGCGAAGGCCCGTGCTGGCGCGCTGGCTGAGCATGGCAAGAAACTGGGCTTGCCCACCGTCATCGCGCAGCGCGATAACGCCGTGCGCTCAGTGGACGCCGCACAAACCGCTTTGTCGAAGGAGTTTCGCACGCAGGCAGATTATCAGGCCGCCGCCAAGGAAGCTGAGCAAGCCAGCGTTCGCCTGCAGTCATTGCGCGACGACAAATCTTTGTCCGAGGAGCAGCAGAAGCAACTGACGGCTGAACTTTCCAAGACCATTCGCCGGCCTGCCGAAATGGAACGCGAGCGCATCGAGACCAATGCAGGAATCCAAGCTTTGCGTACCAAGGCCTTTGAGGCGGGCCGGCAGGTGGCTGCGTTACAGGCACAGACGCAGAAAGCTGCCGAGGATGATCGCGACGTTAAAGCCGCACAGAAAGCCGAGCGTGACGCCGAGGAAAAAGTGAAGACCGCCCGTGCGGAAATCGAAAAGCAGAAGAAGGAAGTTGTGTCCGCTCAGAAGAAGGCGACCACTGAGCAGCAGCAGATGCAGAAGGTGCAAAGCCAAGCCAAGACGAAAAAGGGTAAGAACGACAAATAGCTTACGTGGTTGTGATGCGAGTATTAAGAGGTTTGCCGCAGGTTTAGTTCGCAACAAGCCCCAGCGCCACCTCTTCAGTCACCGCCTGAGTTTTGCATTCCCAAATTCCCCCGCCTCAGTTAAGGGAAACCCATGCCTGAGCGCACCGCCATGGGAGAAGCCACTTTTCGCGGCATCCCCGTCTCAGCGGGGGTCTGCGTCGGAAAAATTCTCGTCCTCGGCCAGCAGCGCGTCCAAATCGAGCGGCAGGCAGTCCCCGAGGAGGATGTGCCGCGTCAGCTTGAGCGGTTGGAGCAAGGGTTACTCGCCACGCGTCAGCAATTACACGACATCCAGCACCAAGTGACGCAAGCAATGGGTGCAAAGGATGCGAGCATTTTTGAGGCGCATGTCCTCGTGTTAGATGACCCGACGCTGCTTGAGGGGGTCACGCGCATGATTGCTGACGAGAAGGTGACAGCCGAGTGGGCTTTCCACGTCGTGGCCGAGCGCTTCGCCAACACGTTGGAGTCGCTGCCGGATGATTACCTCCGCGAGCGCGTTGCGGACCTACGCGATGTAGCTGGGCGTGTGGTGAACAACCTGCTGGGTCATGAAGAAGCCGTGGACGTGGCCAATCTCAAGGCCCCGTGCGTCGTCATCGCGCATGATCTCGCGCCGTCCACCACCGCGCGACTGGATAAGAAGATGGTCCTCGGCTTTGGCACGGATGTGGGTGGCAAGACTTCACATACTGCCATCATGGCGCGCTCGCTTCGCATCCCGGCGGTCGTCGGCTTGCAGAATGTCAGCCACCAGATCCACACCGGTCAGACCGTGCTATTGGACGGTTTCACTGGACTAGTCATCCTCAACCCGACCGACCAAACGCTTTTCCAATACGGTCAAATCGAGCAGCGGCAAAAAAGTTTCGAAGAGCGACTACGCGAAATCCACGACCAGCCCGCCGTCACCCTTGACGGTGCGCAGATTACTCTGTCCGCCAACGTCGAGGAGGCCACTGATGGGGCCGAAGTCAAGTTGGCCGGTGGCGAGGGCGTCGGTTTGTTCCGCACTGAGTTCCTTTTCCTCAACCGTTCGACGCTACCCAGTGAAGAGGAGCAATATCAGGCGTATCGTCAGGTCGCGGCTGACTTGAAGCCCGCGCCCGTGATCATCCGCACGCTTGACCTCGGCGGAGATAAGCTGCCCAACCTCGTGGGCATTGCGCAGGACACGGCTGAAATGAACCCCTTCCTCGGTTGGCGGGCCATTCGCTTCTGCCTCCAGGAGTCCGCCATCTTCCGCGCCCAACTCCGCGCCATCCTTCGCGCCAGTGCAGAGGGCAATGTGAAGCTCATGTATCCCATGATCTCGGGTTTGGAGGAATTGACGCAATCCAATGAACTGGTGGAACAGTGCAAGGCAGAGTTACGCACTGCGGGCGTGCCGTTTGACGAAAACATTGAGATCGGGGCGATGATTGAGATTCCGTCCGCCGTGATGATCGCCGACTCACTAGCCAAGCGCGTGAAGTTCTTCAGCATCGGCACCAACGACCTCATTCAATACACGTTGGCGGTAGATCGATTGAACGAGAAGATCGCCTACCTTTACGACCCCACACATCCGGCTGTGTTGCGTCTAATCAAGCATACCGTGGATGCCGCGCATCGGCACGGCATTTGGGCGGGGATCTGTGGCGAGATCGCCAGTGACCCTGCGATAGTTCCGTTATTGCTTGGCCTCGGCGTCGATGAACTGAGCATTACGCCGCCGCTCGTGCCGCCCATCAAATACATCGTTCGGCGGCTAAAGCTTGCCGAATGTCAGGAACTTGCAAGATTTGCGTTGGAGTGTGAGTCCTCTGCGGAAATCCTTGCTCGCTCCCAAGGAATTGTCTCGCGTGCCGCGCCAGATCTTTTTGGTAGCTTGGCGTTGTGAGCGACCCTAAGAGACTAGAGTAAGAACCAATTAGTCTCTCATGACATGTCAGAGCCCTTTCAAATCCAATCGCAAGTAATGGGCGCTGCGGTCTACTTGAACATCGCGTGTTTTGCGTCGCCGCCGCTCAGGACATAGGCGACGAGGTCGAGGATTTCGTCCTGCTTGAGCATGTTGATGAGGCCTTCGGGCATCGGGGAGACCTTTGAGTGCTGCATCTTCACGACGCGCTTCCGGTCCACGGCGATGCGCTGGTTCGGGTCGGTCAGGTCGGTGTTCACCTGCACGCTGTCGTTGGCGAGGTTCACGATGATGCCGGTGACGGTCTCCCCGTCGTCCTTGGTCAGCACCACGGGGACGAACTGTTCGTTGATCTCCTTGCTCGGGTTGATGATTTGGTCGAGGAAGTCGCGGGCGTTGTAGCGGCCGCTCGCCCCGGTGAGGTCGGGGCCGGTCATGCCGCCCTCGTTGCCGAAGCGGTGGCAGGCGAAGCACGCGGCGGCTCCGAACATCTTCCGGCCATTGTCGTAGTTGCGGCCTTTGAGGCCCTTGTCAGCGGCGGCGGCGAGCTCGTCGAGCTTCCATTCCTTCACGTGGCTGCGGCCGGCGAATGCCTCAGCCAGTGCTTCCAGCGGTGATTTCTTCACGGGCTTCTTGGCGAGCAA